>CAXTNS010000893.1:0-2383 GCA_964245465.1 uncultured Thermoanaerobaculia bacterium | reverse complement strand
ATCAGGGGCAGGTTGCAATTTCTTCCCCGATCTGTACAATACACCTCCCAATCCTGGGCGGGCCGGCCTTCTGGCTGAGCACCGCCGATTCGTCAACCTCTCTGTTCCGCGAAAAGCGGGACCGACCCAAGGCCATAGGGAGGACAGTCACCACCCATGCGCACGTATGAGCTGATGTTCGTGGTCGATCCTCGTGTCGCCGACGAAGACGTCGTCACCATGACGAACGACTACAAGACCATGATCACCAACGCGGGCTCGCAGATCACCTCGGAAGAGAACTGGGGCCGGCGCAAGCTCGCCTACCCCATCGACAAGCTGAACGAGGGCAAGTACGTCCTGCTCTACGTCTCCAGCGAGACCGGCAAGACCGCTCTGCCCGAGGTCGAGCACCGGATGCGCCAGAACGACAAGATCCTGCGCTACCTGACGGTGCGCACGGACGAGGACCTCAAGCGGGCCGCGCGCCGTCAGCCGGCCGGCGGTCCCAGGACCGGCTCCTCCGGCTCGGCCGAGGACCGGGACGCGGGTGCGGGTCCGGACATGGATTCCGAGGACGAGGAGGTTTAACCCATGGGACGCGCGAGAAAGGTCTTCTTCCGCCGGCGCAAGGTCTGTAAGTTCTGCGCCGACAAGATCGATTACATCGATTACAAGGACGTCAAGCTGCTGCAGCAGTTCATTCCCGAGCGCTCCAAGATCCTGCCCCGCCGGATCTCGGGCACCTGTGCCAACCACCAACGCCCCCTGCAGCAGGCGATCAAGCGGGCGCGCCACCTGGCGTTGATCCCGTTCACCACGGATTAGGAGGGGAAGCGTGAGAGTCATCCTGCTCAGCGACCAGCGACACCTCGGCCGCCGGGGCGAAGTGGTGGACGTCAAGCCGGGCTACGGCCGCAACTACCTCGTCCCGCAGGGGATCGCCCTCGAGGCGACCCACGCCAACGTCAAGCACTTCGAGCAGCAGCGGGCCAAGTTCGACGCCCAGCACGCCAAGGAGCGTGACGCCGCGGCCGAGATCGCCGCCAAGCTGTCCGGCCTGCGCCTCGAAGTCCCCAAGCGGGTCGGCGAGACCGGCACGCTCTACGGCTCCGTCACCGCGGGCGACGTGGCGGAGATGCTGGAGAAGAAGGGTTTCACCGTCGACCGCCGGCGCGTCGATCTCGAGGGCGGCATCAAGACCCTCGGCGACCACCCGGTGCGCGTCGAGCTCCACCCCGAGGTCATCGCCGAGGTGACCGTGGCGGTGGTGGCGGAAGAGTAATTGCCTGGAAGAGGCGGCCGGAAAAGGCGCGATGGCGAACGGACCCGCCGGTCCCGAGGATCTCGGTAACCCGGAGCATCGCGCCCCATCCACCCCTTCCATCGCCGACTTTCTCGTCGAGCCCACCCGCGACCTGTCCCGTTGGCGATGGCTGTGGTCGGGGGACCATGAGTTCCCCCTCCGCAGCCATCGCGGCGTTGTGGGCCGTCTCGTCGTCGGCCTGAAGCGTTTTCTGCGCCCCCTCGTCAAGGTCCCCCAGAACGACCTCTGGGAGCGCCAGCGCGCCTTCAACCTCATCCTCCTGGAGCACTTCGACCGTCTGGAGGCGGCCCGCGCCGACCACCTGCGGCGGATCGAGTACCAGGAAGCCCTGGACGCCGAGGGCGTCCACGAGATCATGCGCCACAACGACGCCCTCTACGCCCGGGCGGACCAGAAGATCGACCGCTACCGGCGCGAGGTCCGCTACCTCCTGGGCGGCCTGGGCGCGGCCCTGGCCGTAGCCCGCTCGGCGCCTGCATCCTCTTCCTCGGCCTCGCCGGAGACCGCCGAGACGGTCGCCCGCACCTACGAGGAGCACGGCTACGTCGAGTTGGAGCGCCGCTACCGGGGCACCGAAGAGGAGATCCGCGAGCGCATCGCCGTCTACCAACCGTTCCTGAAGGATGTGCCCGGGCCGGTCCTGGACCTCGGCTGCGGCCGGGGCGAGGCCCTGGCCCTGCTGCGCGACTGGGGCCTGGCCGGCCGGGGTGTGGACGCGAGCGCCAGCATGGTCGAGCTCTGCCGGGGCCGGGGCCGGGAGGCCGAGGTCGGAGACCTCTTCGAGGTGCTGGCCGGCCTGCCCGAGGAGAGCCTCGGCGGGGTGGTCTCCTTCCACGTCATCGAGCACCTGCCGGCCCCGGCGCTCGACCGGCTCGTCCGCCTGGCCTGGCGGGCGCTGCGCAAGGGCGGCGTGCTGATCCTGGAGACCCCGAACCCCCTCTCCATGGTGGTGGCCGCCCGCAACTTCTGGCTCGACCCCACGCACGTCCGTCCGGTCCATCCCGAGAGCCTGAAGCTGATGTACGAGCTTGCCGGCTTCGAGCCGGAATTGACGATCATCGACCTGCCGAGCTTCAA
>CAXTNS010000892.1:1075-2390 GCA_964245465.1 uncultured Thermoanaerobaculia bacterium | reverse complement strand
GTGCTGGGTATGGGATAAAATCCCGCCACACGATCCGCTGAAATTTTCATGCCCAAAGAAAACGAACAGACCGTGAAGGTCGCCGCCGCCATCCCCGCCTATCAGGCGGCGCCTTCGATCGGGGCGGTCGTGCGCGGGGCGCTTCTCCTGCTGCCCGAGGTGCTGGTGATCGACGACGGCTCCACGGATGGGACGGCCGAGGAGGCGCGGCGGGCGGGGGCGCGAGTGATCTCGTTCTCCAGGAACCGGGGCAAGGGCGCGGCCCTGTCCACCTCGTTCGCTGACCTGTTCGCCCGCGGCTTTGCCGGTGTCATCACCCTGGACGCCGACGGCCAGCACCTGCCCGAGGAGATCCCCAAGCTGCTTCAAACCGTGGAGGAACAGGGGGCCGACCTGGTGCTGGGCATCCGTGACCACCTGTTCGGTGAGATGAGCAAGGTGCGGCGGGCGAGCAACCGGCTGTCGTCCAAGGCCATCTCGTTCGCCGCCGGACAGTATTTCTCCGACATCCAGACGGGTTTTCGCTACTACTCCCGGCGCCTGGTCGAGACGGTGGGCTTCCCCGAGGCTCGCTTCGAGGCCGAGAGCGCCGTGGTGGTACGGGCGGCCCGGCGGGGCTTCAAGGTGGTGACGGTGCCGGTACACCTGGGCTTCGCGGACGGTCGCACGACGAGCCACTACCGGCCGCTGATGGACAGTCTGCGGATCGCCGGCGCGGTCACCCGGGCGCGGCTGGAGATGCTGGGATGGGCACGGTCCTCGTGACGGTCCTCGTGACGGGCGGCAGCCGGGGCCTGGGCCGGGCGATTGTGGAGACCCTGGCGGCGGAGCCGGGGAGGAGGGTGGCGTTCACCTGGAACACGGGCGAGGTGGCGGCGCGGACGGTGGAGGAGGCGACAGGCGCTCGCGCCTTCCGTCTCGACCTCTCGGACCGCGCCCGGCCGGACGACCTGGTGGCCGAGGTGGAGGAGACGCTGGGACCGGTCGACGGGCGGGTCAACAACGCCGGCCTGCGCCGCGAATCGCTACTCGCCATGACCTCGGACGCGGACTGGGACGCCGTGCTGGACGCCAACCTGGGCGGGCTCTTTCGTTGCTGCCGGGCCGTGCTGCGGGGCATGATGGTGCGGCGCCGCGGGGCCATCGTGAACGTCTCTTCGCTTTCGGCTCTGCACGGCGTGGCGGGTCAGGGGGCCTACGCGGCTTCCAAGGCCGGCATCCTGGGGCTCACGCGGTCGCTCGCCCGGGAGGCCGGCAAGCGCGGCGTGCGGGTCAATGCCGTGGTGCCCGGCTTCGTGCCCACGGACCTCACGGC
>CAXTNS010000892.1:0-1065 GCA_964245465.1 uncultured Thermoanaerobaculia bacterium | reverse complement strand
GGCCGGGGACGTGGCCCAGGCGGTGGCCTTTCTGCTCTCGGACCGCGCGGCCGCGATCACGGGGCAGGCCCTGGTGGTGGACGCCGGGGCTTCGGCCTGACGGCCCGGTCCCGCAGATCAGATGCCTCGTTTCTCCTCCCTCCTCGCGTCCGCCGTCGTTCGCCGTCCGCGGACGATTCTGATCTTGACGATCCTCCTGACCTTGGCGGCCCTGGTGCCCGCCTCTCGGTTCCGGGTGGAGACGGACCTCTCGGCCCTGCTGCCGGAAGGGGCTCCGGCTGCCGAGGACTACCGCCTGTTCCTGCGCACGTTCGGCGGGTTCGAGAAGGTCTTTGTCATCGTCAGGTCCCCCCAAGGCGATCTCGAGGATCCGGCGCCGCTGACCACGGCCGCCGAGCAACTGGGCGAGATCCTGTCCCAGAGTCCTGAGATCGCGGAGGCCCGCTCGGGGCTGACGGCGGAGGATGAGCGCTTCTTCCTCACATACGTGGCGCCGCGCATGCCGCTCCTGGTGCACGGCGCGGGATGGCGGCAGGATCTCGCCCGGCGGCTGGAGTCCGCGGCCATCCGCGACCGCGTGGCGGAGATGCGGCAGGCGCTCCGCGGACCGGCCGGATCGGTGGCGGCGACGTTCTTCACCGCCGATCCCCTGGGCCTCTCCGAGGGACTGCTGGACGCCGCAGCCTCAGCTATCCCCATGGACCCGCTGACCGGGAGCTTCGTCTCACCCAATGGGGACGCCGCCCTGGTGATCCTCACGCCGGCCCGGGCGGAGATCGATCCGGCGGGCGGCAAGGCCCTGCTGGCGGAGCTCGAGCGGGCTTACGCCGAGGTGCGCCGGTCGTCCGCCATCCCCCTGGACTTCAAGGCCGTGGGCGGGCCGATCTACGCGGCTCAGGACGAAACCCTGCTGCGGGGCGACCTCACGGGCACGGCGACGGCTTCGGCGCTGGGGGTGGCGGCGCTCCTGCTGCTGGGATTCGGCGGCGCGTTCATCCCGCTGACGATTCTGGAGTCGGTGGTGGCCGGGCTGGTGTGGACGGTGGCCATCACGGCGCTCTGGCA
>CAXTNS010000891.1:1685-2394 GCA_964245465.1 uncultured Thermoanaerobaculia bacterium | reverse complement strand
GGATAGCGGGGGGATCGTCCGGCGGATCGTTGGCGGGAGGCACCGAGGACGGCGGCACGGAGGACGGGAGCGGTTCGGCGGGCGTTGTAGACTCTTCTGTTAGCTCGGGCATGGGGTGTACTCCTGTGCTCGGGTCAGGTCCGGCGGACGTGTTCCCGCACACCGCCGGGCCGTCTGTTGGTCCGCTCCCTGGACGGGAGACGGAGGTTGAACCCGGCGTCCACGCGGCGCCGGTTGTCTTTTGGGAGGAAGTGGAGCGAGCGCGGGGCGGGCCGGCCGGCTCGAAAGGACGTTGCAAGCGAGCGCACCAGTGGTCCACCAGTGGTCCACGAGCAAAAAGGGGCTCCGGAGCCACTTCAGCGGCCCGCCCGTAACTGCCTGATTTAAGAGGACTTAGATGGTGCGCCCTAGAGGATTCGAACCTCTGACCTACAGCTTCGGAGGCTGTCGCTCTATCCAGCTGAGCTAAGGGCGCTTCGAAAAGCGCGGATGTGAAGAACCGGTTGGCCTGCCTGGAGGGATTCGAACCCCCGACCCGCGGCTTAGAAGGCCGCCGCTCTATCCAACTGAGCTACAGGCAGCCGTTGTACGCGCCGTCGGTATCGGGGCGCCCAGATTTGAACTGGGGACCCCCTGCGCCCAAGGCAGGTGCGCTACCAGGCTGCGCTACGCCCCGACGGAAAAACGCGCAGGCGGGACAATATAAGGC
>CAXTNS010000891.1:0-1675 GCA_964245465.1 uncultured Thermoanaerobaculia bacterium | reverse complement strand
ATATAAGGCACCCGCCGGGGGGAGTCAAATCCTCCCCCCGGTCCGGGTTACAGGGGACCTACCAGGAGAACGCCACGTAGCCCAGCGCACGGCGGCTGAGCACGTCGCCGCCGAAGGTCTGGAAGTGATCGTCGTCGAGCAGGTTGCTGACGTCCACTCCCACCTGCCAGTTGTCCGTGATGTCGTAGCTCAGACCCAGGTCGACCACGCTGTAGGAAGGCACGTCGCCCACGAAAATGCCGGCCGCCCAGGGGAAGTCGTCCGTCCATCGGTACTTGAGGGAGCTGCCGAAGCGGCCGCCGGTGTACGAGAGGCCCAGGGCGAGCTTGTTCTCCGGAGCGTTCGGCAGCAGCCGGTCGCCCTGGAACTGGCTCTTCACGTCGAAGTCGAACCAGGAATAGCTGAAGTCAACGAGCCACTTGTCAGTGACGTAGTAGTTGAGCCCCACGTCGACTCCCTGGGTGTCCACCTCACCGGCGTTGGTGTAGGAGGCCAGGGCGATGATCGGCTGCCCGTTCGGCAGGTTTGAGAGCAGGGCGAACAGGCTCGCCGGCAGGTTGGCCCGCAGGGCGCCCAGGACGGCGGCCTGCGCCTGCGCCGACAGGGCGGACGGCGGCGCGTAGGCGCCAAAGTTCGGGTTTACCCGCACCACCTGGCCATTGATGACCGTAACGTTGCCCAGCAGGTCGGTAACAAAGTTCTCGATGTTGCTCTTGTAGTAATCGATCGTCAGGTAGGCCTTGCGCCCCAGGATGGCGTTGTAGCCGGCCTCGTAGCTCTTGATCTTCTCCACCTCCAGGTCCTTGTTGCCCAGAGCCAGGACCGGAATGCGGGAGAAGCCGAGCTGAGTGGTGCCGAGGAGCGGCCGGAGCGCGGTCTCGATGGCGGCCAGGTTGAGGGCCGAGATCGTCGTGCCCGGAACGATGGTCGGCGCCTGGAGGAAGAACTCCGAGTAGTTGGCGACCTGGAAGGCCTCGTTGTAAGTCACCCGGAACGTGTGGTTCGGCGTGGCGGACCAGACCAGCGAGCCCTTGGGCGAGACCTCCGTGTCGTGCAGGGTGCTCTGGTCGACCCGGGCGGCCACGACGGCCTTCAGACGGTCCGTGAAGCTGTATTCGACTTGGCCGAACACGGCCTCCTGATGCTCGTCCTTGGCCTCGGCCATGAGGGTCTGGACGCCAGCGTCGTTGGCCGTGTCGACCTTCTGCTGGTTGTAGGCGACGCCGCCCACCAGGAAGCCGCGGTCGCCCGCGAAGCCGACGTTGCCCTGGAGCTCGCCATGGAGGTTCGACGAGTCCTCGAACAGCCGGCCGCCCGAGGACAGCGCGACCTGGTCTTTGGCCTTGCGCGTGTCGTAGTAGGCGAGAGCGTTCCAGTGCGGGGTGTTGAAGTTGAGCCGGCCCCAGGGGCGCTGGACGTCGGTGACCTGCACGCGGCCAATGCCGGTGAGGAAGGTCGGACCCGACAGGTCCGCGGTGCCGCCCTCGAGGGTCAGCACGGCGGACTCGGTGAGGTACTTGTCGAGGCGCAGGCCTCCATAGCCGATCTCGACCTCGTTCTCGGCCAGAGGAACGGCCTCGCGGGGGAGGCAGTTGGTGTCGCCGGACCTCGCGCAGAAGCGGAGGTAGTCCGGCTGGGTCTGCCGCGAGACCGTGAAGTCGTCGCTGGCCTGGTA
>CAXTNS010000890.1:0-2404 GCA_964245465.1 uncultured Thermoanaerobaculia bacterium | reverse complement strand
CTGGAGCAGAGCCTCAATGTCCCCACCGTGCGCCTGGCCCTCCAGGTGGGCATGCACCGGGTGATCGACCTCGCCCGCGACATGGGCTTCTCGGGCGATCTGGAGGAGGTGCCGTCGCTGGCCCTGGGGGTCTTCGAGGCGAGCCCCATCGAGCTCGCCCAGGTCTACGCGACGCTCGCCGCCGGGGGCCTGCGGCCGGAGATCCACGGCCTCGCGGCCGTCGTCGATCCCGAAGGCGAGCCCCTCACGGGCGACGAGCTGCCCATGCCGCGGCGGGTGCTGCCGTCGCAGGCGGCCTACGTGGTGACCTCGGTGCTCCAGGGCGTGGTGGACCATGGCACGGCGTCGGCGGCCCGCTCTCAGGGCATCAAGGGCCCTCTCGCGGGCAAGACCGGCACGACCAACGACCGCCGCGACAGTTGGTTCGCCGGCTACTCGCCGGACCGGGTCACCGTCGTCTGGGTGGGCTACGACGACAATTCCCCCACCCAGCTCTCGGGCTCGCGGGCCGCGCTGCCCATCTGGAGCCGCTTCACGGCCGGCGTGCGTCCGGCCCGGGGCTACTCCGACTTCCCGGTGCCGGCGGGCGTGGTGAAGACCACCGTGGATCCCCTGACGGGCCAGCTCGCCACGGAATTCTGCCCCTACCGGGTGACCGAGGTCTTCCCCGAGTGGAACACGCCGACCGAGCCCTGCCAGCGCCACTCTCCCGGGTACGGCGGGGAGGTGTACGCGGACGTGACGCTCAACAATCCCTACTTCGACCCCTCGACAGGCGAGCTCACCGGCTACTCCTCTTCCACGGAGGAGCCGCGCTACACCGTCACCAACGACGGCCTCCTGATCAACGATCCGGGCGGCGACGAGACCATCGTGATCGGTCAGGCGCAGCCAGCGCAGACCTTCCCGCCGCGGCCGGTGACGCTTCCGGAGGGCGAGGACATGGGGCTTGGCAATAGCGACAATGGCTCGTCGATCCTGATCCGTCCCGCCGCCCGCGCCCGGCAGCCGGTCCCCGCACCGCAGCCGCTCGTGGCACCGGTCCCCGCCGGGGTCCTCCCCGCCTCTCCTGAAGCCAGCCCCGAAGCCGGAGCCACCGGCCCCGCCGGCATGAAGCCGGAGACCGGACCAGAGACTGGGATAGTGCCCGCGGACGGGCAGCCCATCGGCGCGGCGGAGGAGACGCCTCCGCCGCCGACCTCACCCCCACCCCTCTCCTGAGGAGAGGGGCTTTTACCCGCCGCAGCTCACCCGCCGCCGCCGCTTGTTCGTCCGCGACTCGGCGAGCGCAATCTCCTTCAGATCCGGGAAAGCGGAGGGATCGATCCACCGCTGGCGCAGCTCCGTCTCCCGCTCGACGACGAGCGTCCTGCCCTCGACGGCCACTTTCTGGCGGAAGGCGCCGAGACCGTTCTCCGCCTTCACGTCGGAGCTCTCGGACTTGCAGTCTTCCCGGGGCAGGTTCACCTTCCAGGTGACACGGCTCGAAAACGGCCGGCCCACCACGGGCACCGTCCGGCCGTCGAGCAGGCCGGGAGCCGGCAGCTCGATCAGGCTGGGCAGGGGGATCGTGGGCAATCCTCCCGCCTCGGCGGGGCTGCCCAGAGGAGGGATTTTCACCTTGGCCTCCAGCCTCACCTCGGGGACGCCGCCCTCGATGGATTGCCAGCGGATGCCGTCCAGCGCCGCGCCGGCCGGCAGGAAAGCGTTGAAGACATGGCGGACGGCGCGGTCCACGTCCACGGGCTTGCCGCCCTGGTGGAGACTGAGGAAGGCTGCCCCGGGCTCACCGGAGAGATCCAGCCGGGCGGAGCCGGCCGCCTCACCGCCCGCCGCGAGGTCCAGGTCCACGGCCAGCCGCGTGCCCTCGTAACGGTTGAGGATGGGTGTGCGCACCAGCTCGCCCCGGCCGCCCCTCACCACCAGGGCCTCCTGGTCCTGGACGGCCGGCTGGAGCCAGGCCAGCCCGCCGGTCTCCTGCGTGGCGTCGAGGAAGAGGTAGCCGCCGGAGACGGGCACGTCCTCCCCCAGGTTGAGACCCTCGGCCGGCACGGCCACGATCTCGTGGTTGAACTGGTCCGCGGACGGGAACTCGCGGTCCACGCGCCCCTCCGGGTCGAGCCGGATGAGGACCGGGTAGGCCTCGATGCCGGTCTCGCGCAGGAGATCCACCAGCAGCAGAGCCTTGTCCTTGCAGTCCCCCCAGAGCCGCTCCATCACCTGCTGCGGCGGGTGGGGACGGTAGCCGCCGATCCCCACCTCCACGGCCACGTAGCGCACCTGTCGGCGGGCGAAATCGACCAGGGCTTCCATGCGCTGGCGGCGGTCCGGGAGGTTGGCGACCAGCGCCCGGGCCTTGGCCCGCACGGGCTCGGCATTGCGAGCGACCTGGGAGAGCAGCCCC
>CAXTNS010000889.1:1336-2407 GCA_964245465.1 uncultured Thermoanaerobaculia bacterium | reverse complement strand
AAGGTGCTCCATCCGCGGATCATCGAGCGGGAAGACCACCGCGCCCGCTTCCTGCGCGAGGGCCGCATCCTGACCCGCCTGGAGCACCCCAACATCGTCAAGGTCTTCGAGACCGGCGAGATCGACGGCCGCGGCTACATCAGCATGGAGCTTCTGGACGGCATGCCCCTGCGCCAGCTCGTACGCGGTGTTCGCAGCCAAGGCCCGCTCCCGCCCGAGGCCGTGCGGAACCTCCTGCGGGTGGTCTGCGGCGCCCTCGCCTACGTCCACCGCCACGGCATCGTGCACCGCGACGTCAAGAGCGACAACCTGTTCCTTCTGACCGACGAGACCGGCTGGGAACGGCGCCTCAAGCTCACGGACTTCGGCCTCGCCCGCGCCACCGGCATGGACACCGTCACCGCCCGCCGCTCCCTCCTGGGCACCCTGGCCTACATGCCCCCGGAACAGTTGCGGGGCCAGGGACCCGACGCGCGCTCGGACCTCTACTCCCTCGGCGTCGTGGCCTACGAAGCCCTCACCGGCCGCCTCCCCTTCGAGGCCGACGACGAAGGCTCCCTCCTCGCCAAGATCCAGGCCGGCGACCCGGCACCGCTCCGCGACCTGCGCCCCGAGATCCCCGCCCCTCTGGAAAGGCTGGTGCTGAGGATGCTGGCCCGCTCGCCGGAAGACCGGCCCGCCTCCGCGGAGGAGCTGGCAGCCGCCCTTGCCGACGACACCGACCTCGTTATCGCCAGTCCTATGCTGTCCCTGGAGATTCCCGCCACCGCGGCACCGGAGGGATGGGAGGAGCATCTGCGGGAAGCCCGGCGCCTCTTGGCGGAGAACCGCGTCACCGAGGCTCAGATCCTCCTCATGGACTGCCTCGCGGCCCTGGAAGAGACCCTGCGCCCCCTGGACCCCGGCCAGCGGGAGCTTTACTGTCAGAGGCACGAAGTCGAATCGGCGCTGGCGCTCATGGATCGGTTGAATCCTTGATGGGAAACCAGTGTTCTGTCAGCCTGAGATGGACGGATTGTAGGGGCGGCCCCACGTGGCCGCCCCTACAATCATTTCTGCCTTGACGGCCCA
>CAXTNS010000889.1:0-1326 GCA_964245465.1 uncultured Thermoanaerobaculia bacterium | reverse complement strand
TTGAGAATCCCCATGACCACCCGCACCGGCGACAACATCCTGCAATCCCTGGAAGCCGCCCGCCGCAAGGGCGTCGAGGGCCTGGGCCGCAAGGCCGTGGCGCTGGAACGCCTGCTCGCCATCAGCCAGCAGATCTCCACCCTCGACCTCGCCACGGCCCTGCGGCGGATCCTCCACCACGTCCTCGACCTCACCGGCACCCGCCGCGGCGCGCTCCTGCTGGGCGAGACCGGCAGCGGCCTGCGTGTCGAGCTGACCGTGAACCTCAACCACGACGATCTGGCCGGCGAGAGCTTCGCCGTCAGCCGCTCCGTGGCCGAGCGTGCCCTGGCGACGGGCGAGGTCATCGTGGTCGAAGACGCCCTCGCCGGAGAGCACGGCGGGCAGACCAGCATCGTCGAGCTGGGCCTCCGGGCCCTGCTGGCCATCCCCCTGCGGGTCCACGAGCGGAACCTGGGCGTGATCTACCTCGACTCCGACTCGCCCCACCACGGCGTCCACCGGCTCGACCTCTCCATCCTCTCGGCGTTCGGCTCCCAGGCCGCCATCGCTCTGGAGAACGCCCGGCTCTACCGGCAGCTCCAGGACGACTACTTCCTCCTCCAGCGCTCCGTGGAGGAATCCTTCCGCTTCGACAACATCCTCTACCGCAGCCCGGCCATGCACCGGGTCTGCCAGTCCATCCGCCAGGTGATGGAGAGCGGCATGACCGTGCTGATCCAGGGCGAGACCGGCACTGGCAAGGAGCTGGTGGCCCACGCCATCCACCACAACGGTCCGCGCAAGGCGAAGCGCTTCCTGGGCCAGAACGCCGCAGCCCTGCCGGACAACCTTCTCGAAAGCGAGCTGTTCGGCCACCGGCGCGGCTCCTTCTCCGGCGCCCTGGAGAACAAGACCGGCCTCTTCGAGGCGGCGGACGGCGGCACCGTCTTCCTCGACGAGATCGGCGAAGCCTCACCCGCCCTCCAGGTCCGCCTCCTGCGCCTGCTCGAAACCGGCACCTTCCGCCGCGTCGGAGAGACCACGGACCGCAAAGTGGACGTCCGCGTCATCGCCGCCACCCACCGCGACCTCGCGGAAGAGGTGCGGGCCAGCCGCTTCCGGGCCGACCTCTACTACCGCCTGAGCGTCTTCCCCATCCACCTGCCGCCCCTGCGGGAGAGGCGGGAAGACGTCGAGGTCCTGGTGCACCACTTCGTCGAGCGCTACGGCCGGCTCGATGTCGCGCGGTTCATCGCGCTGTGCGCAGAGAAAGGCCTCTACGTGATCGTGCGGCCGGGCCCGCACATCAACGCGGAGCTCACGTACTTCGGCCTGCCGGAGCGC
>CAXTNS010000888.1:0-2407 GCA_964245465.1 uncultured Thermoanaerobaculia bacterium | reverse complement strand
AAGGTGTAGGTCTCGGGGAAGAGGTAGCCCTCGAGGTCGGGGGCGTCGGGGTCGAGGTCGGCGATCAGCCGCGGCGAGCGCATGAGGTCCAGGAACACCTCGCGGCGGCCGAATTTCGCCTTGGCGAGCTGGTCGGCGATCTCCTCCAGGGTGAGCCCCTCGATGAGGGTGACGGTACGGGTGACGATCCGGCCCTCGACCAGCATGTCCAGAACCTGGGCGGTCGTCAGGGGGCCACGGAAGCGGTACTCGCCCGCCTGGATCTTGGGATCGCCCATGAAGTAGATGAGGTAGGTGCGGGCCAGCTTGGCGTCGGCGAGGACCCCTTCCTTCTCCAGGGTCTGGAGGACCTGTCCGGCCGCGGTGCCGGGGGGCACGGAGACCAGCTTCTCGGTGCCCTCGTAGCCCTGGAAGGGGCGCTGGAGCTGCCACCAGGACCAGGCCATGCGCCCGACCGGCACCAGGGCCAGGAGCACCAGGATGCCGAGGCCGAGGGCCACCCGCCGCCAGCCGCCGCCGGATTTTCCTCGCGGCTTTGTCTTCCCTCGTGCCACCATGCCTCCCTTATACGTTTCCCGTCCGGTCCCCCCGGTCGAGAGCCTCTTGGAGCAGGATCTGGGCGGCCAGGGCGTCGATCCGGGCCGGTTCCTTCCTGGGATCGATCCCCGCCTCGCGCAGCCGTTCCTGGGCCTCGACCGTGGTCAGCGCCTCGTTCACCAGCTCCAAGGGCAGGCCCGTGAGCTCCGCCAGTCGCTCGCCGAAGCGGCGGACCCGGTCGGCGTTCGCTCCGCGCTGGCCGTCCAGCCCCACGGGCTCGCCCAGGACCAGCTTCCCGACCTCCTGCTCGCGGGCGATCTCGGCGATCTGTCGCAGGGCCGAGCGGTCGTTCCGGCGTTCCAGCGTGGTGAGGGGCAGCGCGAACCGCCCGCCGGGATCGGAGATGGCGAGGCCGATCCTCTTCTCGCCGAAGTCGATGCCCAGAGAGCGCATGCCCGGGCGCATTGTACCGGATGTGCTACGATCCACTGCCCGGTCCGCCGGCGGCCCAGGGGGCGGCTGGCCAATCCCTCAAATCGGTTTACCAGGAGAGGTCATGGACGACGTCGTCATTCTGAGCGCGGTGCGCACGCCCATCGGGACGTTCCAGGGCGCGCTCTCCGGCCTTCCCGCGCACGCTCTGGGAGCGCGCGCGATATCCGCTGCCATCGAGCGCGCGGGCTTGAGTCCCGAAGAGATCCAGCAGGTCAACATGGGCTGCGTGCTGACGGCCGGCCAGGGCCAGGCCCCGGCCCGCCAAGCGGCCCTCGGCGCCGGCTGCCCGGTCGCCACCGGCGCCATCACTTTGAACAAGGTCTGCGGCTCCGGCATGCGGGCCGCGATGATCGCCGCCAACGACCTGCGGTGCGGCGACTTCAAGTACGTGGTGGCGGGCGGCATGGAGAGCATGAGCCAGGCCCCCTATCTGGCGCCCGGCGCCCGCGACGGCCTGCGCCTGGGCCACGGCAAATTCATCGACTCCATGATCCAGGACGGGTTGTGGGACCCCTACGGCGACCTCCACATGGGGAGCTGCGCCGAGTCCTGCGCCACCGAGTACGGGTTCAGCCGCGAGGAGCAGGACGCCTACGCCCTGGAGAGCTACCGCCGCGCCCGCGAGGCCACGGAGAAGGGACTCTTCGCCGAGGAGATCGTCCCCGTCCAGATCCCCCAGAAGAAGGGCGATCCCCTGTCGGTGGACCGCGACGAGGAGCCGTTCAAGTCCGACCTCTCGCGCATGGGCTCGCTCAAGCCGGCGTTCCAGAAGGACGGCACGGTGACGGCCGCCAACGCCAGCAAGATCAACGACGGCGCCGCCGCCCTGGCGCTCACCACGGCCTCGGAGGCCGCCCGTCGGGGCTTCCGGCCGCTCGCCCGGATCATCGCCCACTCGTCGCATGCCCAGGAGCCGCAGAAGTTCACCACGGCGCCGGGTGCGGCCGTCCGCGGCGTGCTGGAGCGGGCGGGCCTCAAGGCGGCCGACGTCGATCTCTGGGAAGTCAACGAGGCGTTCGCCGTGGTAGCCATGGCCTTCCTGCGCGACCTGGAGATACCGGCGGACCGCCTCAACGTCCGTGGCGGCGCGGTGGCCCTGGGCCACCCGATCGGCGCGTCCGGAGCCCGTATCCTGGCCACCCTGCTGCATTCGTTGCGCGAGCGCGGCGGGCGTCTCGGCTGCGCCTCGATCTGCATCGGAGGCGGAGAGGCTACCGCGATGATCGTCGAGCGCATAGACTAGCGCGCGCTCATGATGGAAATACGCTCCACGTCCGCTTTTCTGCTGGCGCTCTGGCTGGGAGTGCCGGTCCTGGCCCAGACACCGCAGGCCCCGGCGCCCGAGCCGTCCACGTCGGCGGTGCCAGCCCCGGAG
>CAXTNS010000887.1:0-2409 GCA_964245465.1 uncultured Thermoanaerobaculia bacterium | reverse complement strand
GGACCCGTCCCAGGACCGGCCCCGCTTCCACCCCGCGCTCGTGGACGACCAGGGTGCCGGCCAGCCGGTCGCCGAGCCGCCGGGCCAGCGGATCGATGGCCATCAGCGGCACGCCGAAGAGGAGGTCCAGGCTGCGCAGGAGGTTGCGGATCAGGAGCGATCCCGCCCCGGGCGTCCCTCCCTCGGCCGTGACCACGCGCAGGTGAAGGGCCATCTTGCCCAGCGTACGGCCGCCGCTCGCGATCTCGAAGGCGGCGAAGTAGCCCCACTGGAGCAGGAAGATCCCGACGATCAGGAAGACCGCCACCAGGTCCGGCGCCAGGGAGCTGAACGCGAAGATACAGAGCGGAATCCAGAGGAAGGTCAGGGCCGTGAGCACGAGATAGTCGAGGACGGCCGCGAGCGAGCGGCTCCCGACGCTCGCCACCGGGAGGTCGAGGCGGATGTTGTCCAGCCCGAGGATGCTTTCATGCGGAATCTCGCCCACCCGAACGACTCCTGTTGCGATGGGTACAGCGTATGTTTCCCCCGGAGCGGCGTCAACGCGGCGCCCCTCTGGGAAGTGGCAGGACAGCCGCTTTTCTTTCAGGCGGGGCCTACGGCGTCCGGCTCTGCGCCTCGCCGGTCATGGGCACGAAGCGCACGGGCAGGACGTTCTCGCGGTCGAAGCCGCCGTCGTGGCGCCTGGTCATCACGATGAGGTCCTGGTAGGCCTTGCCCACGGGGATGACCAGCTTGCCGCCCGTCTTGAGCTGCTTCAGCAGGGGCTCGGGGATGCTCGGAGGGGCGGCCGTGACGATGATGGCGTCGAAGGGAGCGGCGCCGGGCCAGCCCTTGTAGCCGTCGCCGATGCGGACGTGGACGTTCCTGTAGCCCAACTCGGCCAGGGTGCGGCGCGCCCGCTCGCCCAGGGGCTTCAGGATTTCGACCGAGTAGACCTGGCCTGCGAGGCGCGAGAGGACCGCCGCCTGGTAGCCCGAGCCGGTGCCCACCTCCAGCACCCGGCTGTTCGGACGCAGGTCGAGCAGCGAGGTCATGAGGGCCACGATGTAGGGCTGGGAGATCGTCTGCTCATAGCCGATGGGCAACGGCCCGTCCTCGTAGGCGTTGCTCCGCTCACCCTCGGGAATGAAGAGGTGCCGGGGCACCGAGCCCATGGCGGCGAGCACGGCGGGGTCCTTGACGCCGCGGGTGCGGATGTCCTCCACCATCTCCCGGCGCGCCTCGGCGAGCTCGGTTTCTTGAGGCATCGCCGCCATGCAGGCCATTGCGCAGGCCAGCACCAGCACGATCGAGGGGAGGACCCGCCTACTTGCCGCCATTCTGCACCATCGGCTGAAGCCGCACGGGGATGATCGTCCTCTTCTCCAGGCCGTCGGCGGCCTTGGTGATCACCATGAGGTCCTGGAGAAGGCCGCCGCCGACCGGCACCACCATCTTACCGCCGACCCGGAGTTGCTGGAGGAGCGCCTTCGGCACTTCTTTCGGCGCCGCCGAGAGCAGGATGGCGTCGAACGGCATCTCGTCGGGCAATCCCTTGTAGCCGTCGCCCACCCGGACCTCGACGTTGTGGTAGCCCAGTACGGAGAGCCGCTTGCTCGCCTCGCTCGCGACGGTCTCCTTGATCTCCACCGAGTAGACCTCGCGGGCGATCCGGGAGAGCACGGCGGCGTGGTAGCCCGAGTCCGTGCCGATCTCCAGCACCCGGTCGCCCCGTTTCAGGTCGAGCAGCGAGGTCATGAGCGCCACCATGTAGGGCGTGTAGACCGTGCGCCCCGGCCCCACCACCAGCACCTCGTCGCTGTAGGCCTTGTCCCGCAGCGAGCCCGGCACGAAGAGGTGCCGAGGCACCTGCTCCATGGCGGCCAGCACCTCCGGCTTGGTGATGCCCCGCTTCTTGACCTGCTGCTCCACCATGGCCTGGCGCAGGCCTTCGAAGCCGTCTCCCCCCGTGGCCGGCACGGCGGGAACGGCGAGCGCCAGGACGATGGCAAGCGCCAGGAAAATCCTGGAGCGGCGGCCTGTCACCGGCTGCGCCCCCTCTCGTAGACCACTTGGCCGTCGACCAGGGTGAAGTCGATCTCCGCCTTGGGGATCTCCGCCTCGGGGACCGTCATGGGATCGCGGGCGAAGACCACGAGGTCCGCCCGCTTGCCGACCTCCAGCGAGCCGACTTCCTTCTCCAGGAAGAGAGACCAGGCCGCGTCCAGCGTGAAGCCGCGCAGGGCCTCCTCACGGGTCAGCCGCTCGCCCGGGAGCCAGCCGCCCTTTGGCTTCCCCTGGAGGTCCTGGCGAGTCACGGCGGCGTAGAGGCCGAGCCGCGGGTCCGCCGATTCCACGGGAAAATCGCTCCCCAGGGCCAGCCGGCCGCCCGCGTTCAGCACCTTGCGCCAAGCATAGGCTCCGGCG
>CAXTNS010000886.1:0-2418 GCA_964245465.1 uncultured Thermoanaerobaculia bacterium | reverse complement strand
GCCGTCTTGGCACCCCACGGCACCGGCGCCTTCCCGCTCTTGTCCTTCGGCGCCGCACTCCGGCAGAGGACGATTCTGAGAGGTGGAGAGAACTCGTTGGTTGACATAACGGTAAGATATCCTAGCATCACCTTTGTCTCGAAACGCCTAAAAACGCCGGCACGCCCGGAAATCGGGAGCGGCGTCCGTCCCTTTCTTGAACGCATACGGCGGAAAGGAATATCTCCATGTTGGAACAGCTCGACACCGTCATCGGCTTCGCTACGGTCATGCTGTTGCTGAGTCTCCTCGTGACCACGATCGTGCAGATGGTCCTCGCCGTTTTCAGCTTGCGCGGCAAGTGCCTGCTCGAAGGTACCGAGCAGCTCCTCAAGCAGCTCTATCCCAACCTCAACGCCGAAGCCGGGGATCAGGCACGCAAGATCGCGGAAAAAATTCTGAGGCACCCGGCCATCGGCGTGAAGACCTCAGCCGGAAGGGGGTTCCTTCCGGAGAAGGTACGGATGAAGCTGAAAAACCTGCGACCCAAACTGGCCGTGGCGATCCGCTCGGAAGAGCTGATCCTGGTTTTGAAAGACCTGGCGGAGAGAGGTGAAGGGATCGATCAGAGGATCAAGGACCGGCTCATGGCGGCGTTCACCGACACGCCCGGGCAGAGTTCGGCCGAAATGATCGCCAAAACCGAAGAGCTGCTCAAGAAGATGGAAAGCCGGTTTCCTGAAGAGACCAAAAACCTGAGGGACGCGGTCGAGAGCGTTCTGGGAACGACGCAAAGCATTGCGGTCCGGGTGGATGCCTGGTTCGACACGGTGATGGACCGCACCAGCGAGATGTTCAAGATCTATACGCGGAGGATCACGGGCATCGTGGCCGTGGTGTTCGCGCTGCTGTTGCACGTCGACTCTCTGGCGATCCTGCGCCAGATCTCCCAGGATGAGGATCTCCGCGCCAATCTGGTTCAAATGAGCGGAGAGGTGGTTGCCGAAGGAGAAAAGGTGCTCGCGCCCGAGGGGTCTCTCCTGGCTACCAAGGCGCTTCGGGAGGTGGCGCAGGACAAGACCCGGCCCGAAGTGGCGCAAGCCATCTCGGCTCTCTGCACGGGCGAGGTCAAGACTTGCTTCGCCAATCTGTCGACCCGGCGGGAGGGATGGTCTGTCCTGCAATCCATCCCCGAGGCTCAGAAGGCGGAGGCTCTGAAAGCTTATGAAGAAGCATACACCAAGGCCGCCAAGGCACGGCTGAGCAGTCTTGGGGTGTCGTTCAATACACTTCAGGACTACCTGACGGATACGCAGCTCGAGGTTATCCCAGACCCGGTACCATGGCCCTGGGAGTTCAAAGGCGGCCGGAATTTTCTGGGGATCGTCATGACCGCTTTCTTCCTCAGCCTGGGCGCGCCGTTCTGGTACAACACGCTGCGCAAGCTCTCGGACCTGCGGCCGATCGTCGCCCGCCGCGTGGATGGCGAGCCTTTGAAGGGCGCGCCGAAAAAGGAGAGCTGACCTCGCGTGGCGGGTTCCGGCCCTGGAATCCGTCTAGGGGATTGAAGCCGGCCTTTTTTCGTCAACACCACCGGCCGGCGTCGAGACCTGAAAGGAGGTCACGCATGAATTTCCATCGTTTCCACGGACCGGCAGCGGCCCTGCTGGGCGTCTTCACCTTTATGAGCGCGTTCTTGGGTGCGGCAGCGCTCAGCGCCGACGACCACGCGCCGCTGGCCCCTCACGGCATCGAGCTGAGCTGGGCGGGGGGAACGTCCGCCGAGAACTTCTACGCCGAGCTTGCCGAGCCCGTCGTCTCTCTCCGCCTCGTGAACCGCGACCGGGTCGGCTACACCGTCGTCGCCCGCACTCTGGAGGACGCGGGCTCTCTGCAGACCCGCAGGACCGGCGCTCCCGTCACGACCACGCTGGCGGCGGGCGGCGCGCAGGAGCTGGCCATCCGTTTCGGCGGCGGGGACCTGAGCCGGCTCACGCACTCGGGCATGGTGACCGTGGTCCTCAAGGCCTGCCCGCCGCAGGGCGGCCGCTGCCTCGGCGGCACCTCGTATCCATTGTTCTTCCATGGCAGGTCCGGGCGCGTCCTGGTCTATGGCGAGGGCGTCCTCTGCGAGCGGTTCCGTTGCGGCGATCTCTATGGGACCGCGGAAATCGAAAAAGGTACCTGGCGCGTCCAGGGCGGCGGTCCCTTGCACGGGGTGATCGCGGCCGACGAGACGGGCGGGACGGCGGGAGGTGCGCAATGAAAAGGTTTACGATCTTCTTCGCCCTTCTGCTCGCCGCGGGCCTCTTCCAGGCCGTTCAGGCCGCGACTTTCGAGGTGTGCATCAAGGCGGACGTCCAGACGACGGACTCGGGCAGCACCGCCAACGGCATTGCCGAGGACTATTGGCCGGGAGCCGACGATCCCGTCGAGTAT
>CAXTNS010000885.1:0-2422 GCA_964245465.1 uncultured Thermoanaerobaculia bacterium | reverse complement strand
CTTCTGAGCCTTGCGGGTCGTAATCCAGCGCCTCCATGACGCTGGAGATCAATCTGCTGCCTCAACAACAACAAGTAGTATACAGATTTTGACTCTATGTGTCTATAGGGTTGACGCTGGAAGGTGAGATTTCTGGGTGCACCAAGGTGGGGATGACGCCTGGGGGACGGTGGGAGTCGGATTCTGCGGAGCGCGCCCTGGTAGAGCTTGGACGCGCTCCCGAAGGCTCAGACCACGCGTCTCCCTTGGACCAGGCGGACTACCAGCACGATCGCGGCGATCACCAGCAGGAGATGGATCAAGCCGCTCGCCACATGGAAAACCAGGAACCCGAGAGCCCAAAGGACCAGCAGAATCACCAGGATTGCCCAGAGCATCGTTTTCTCCTCTCGTAAAAGGTGCGTACAGCCGGGGCGATTCTCGTGCAAAGGCCGAGCCACGGGTACAGAGGTTACGCCGCTCCGAGATCCGTCTTCCTCAAGCTTCCTCAGGATCGGACGGCGGAGCCGAGAGCTTGCGGAACCTCTCTTTGTACGTCTCCAGGATTTCGGGAGTTGGCGCCTCGGCGGCGGGCAGATGGCGGAGCGACCACTCCGCCAGGGTCCGCAGCACCGGGATGAGGTCCATCCCCTTGGCCGTGAGCTGGTACTCGTAGCGCGGCGGCCGGAGCTGGTAGGCGGCCTTCTCCACCAGACCGCCTTCCTCCAGGCGCCGCAGCCGGTCGCTCAGGATGTTGGTCGGAATGCCCTCCGGCGAGCTGAGCAGCTCGCCGAAACGGCGCTTGCCGAGGAAAAGCAGGTCCCGGATCACCAGCAACGTCCAGCGGTCCCCCAGGAGATCCAGGGCCTTGGCGATCGGACAGGCCGAGCGCGGTTCCGGAGGCGAGGAGGAGGACGGCGGCGCCATGGAGAAAGAGTACCATCCAGAGGCTTGCAAATTGAAAGTGACTTGGCTAGAGTCTCCTCACTTGCAGAATGCAAGTCACTTTCCCACGAGGAGGAGAACCCATGCCGAACCTCACCCAGGCCCTTGCCAACGAGCTCGAGCGGGAGGCGGCCTCCACCCGGCGCCTCTTGGAGCGCGTCCCGGCCGACCGGCTGGATTGGCAGCCCCATCCGAAGTCGATGACGCTGGGCCAACTCGCGTTCCACCTGGCCAACATCCCGGGCAACATCTCCCGGATGAGCCGGCTCGACGGTTTCGACGCCGCCACGGCGAATTTCACGCCCGCGGCCCCGCCGAGCGCGGAAGCCCTGCTGCCCGCCCTGGAAAGCTCGCTGACCGAGGCGCGGTCGTTCCTCGACGGCCTTGACGAGGAGGCCGCGGTGGCTCCCTGGCGTCTCACCGTCGGCGAGCGGGAGGTGTTCACCCTGCCGAAGACGGAGGTGGTGCGCACCCTCATGCTCAACCACTGGTACCACCATCGCGGCCAACTCGCCGTCTACCTGCGCCTCCTCGACGTTCCGGTGCCGGCGGTCTACGGCCGGAGCGCCGACGAGAATCCCTTCGCGACGACCGCGTGAGGGGTTTCTGGGGAGGGCTGTCCGGGGCTCACCCGGACGGCCAGGCTCTCTTCCGGAGGGGATTGGAGTATACTCGCGGGTATAGTCATGACGACCAGCATCCACATTCCGCAGCCGCTCCTGGAAGCCGTAGATCGCAAGGCACGGGCCCTCAAGATCAGCCGAAACCGTCTGATCGTGCGGGCTCTTGAGAGAGAGCTGACGGCAGGGACCGACTGGTCGCCGGGATTCTTCGAGCAACTCGGCTCGGTGGCTCCTGAGACCGCTAGGGCGGTCGACGAGCTCCTGACTTCGGTGCGCCAGGCACGGACATCGAAACCGCCGAGGAGTCTGTGAAGCTCGTCCTCGACACGAACGCAGTGTCGGCGCTCATGAAGGGCGATCCGGTGTTCATCGAGAGGCTCAAGCAGAGGAGCAAGGGAGAGATCAGCATACCCCAGCCCGTTCTGGCGGAAATCGCCTATGGAATCGAACGGCTTCCGAAGTCCAAACGGAGGGCGGCTCTGCAAGAACGCTTTGACCTGGTGCGGTCCGAGCTCGCCCGAGTAAGTTGGTCGGACGAGGTCAGCGAGCATTTTGGGCACATCAAGGCGATGCTGGAAAAGAAAGGACAGCGTATTGAAGACTTTGACGCCGCGATCGCGGCGCATGCGCTGGCGAGCGGTGCGGTCCTGGTCACCGCGAATCTCGATCACATGACCCGGATCCCAGGTTTGACGGTAGCGGACTGGTCAACTCCATAGCCTCGGCACGTCCAGCAAGGAGGCCGGTCATGCACGAAATGGTTGCATCCCCCATTGCCGCCATTGCCGCGTGGGAGAGCTTCTACGTCATCGTGGGCTCCTCCGCGGCGGCGCTGACCGGTTGGAGCCCGCGATACCGATCAGACGAAAGGCGAC
>CAXTNS010000884.1:0-2429 GCA_964245465.1 uncultured Thermoanaerobaculia bacterium | reverse complement strand
GTGCCGGTTGGTCCGCGCCAAGTTGCTCCAGAATGCCCTTGAAGCTCCGCAGGCGAAAGGCGCTTCTGAGCGGCCTTCCGCTTTAGCCCTCAGCCGCTTAGGCGGCCCAGGAGAGCCGGCGACGTGCGTCCACAGCATGGACGAACTGAACTACTTGGCCCGGGTCTGGGGTTCGAACTAACAAGCCATAGCGCACCATCAATCTCTGGTTCGTCCCAAAGTTGAACAGGGCATATCTTGGTAGGTTGGTACTGGCTGTCCAACAATCACGGCAAGCTGCTCTGTGCGAGTCAAGGGTAATTAATTCTTTCACTAGGGGGCCGGCTCCTGCCGGCCCCTCACAGGCTCGCAGAGGAGGCTTTTTAGCAATATACGCCGGTTCCCGGCCCGCACCCGGCGCTGCCACAGCCGTAACCGCCATCCGTGTCGCCGGTTTTCATCATCGCCCCCTGCACCTTGGCCAACTCGGGATCGGAAAGCATCTTGAGGGTTTCCCGATTCAACGTAAGCTTCTGGCGTGTCTCTCTTTTCATATGGGTTCTCCTGTCGTATAAGGCGCTGACAAAGCGCCTGGATGGCTAAATCTCTCCTACTTTCACTTGTAGTAGCCGTCCTGCCGGAACATGTTTTCACCTCACTATTCCCGCCACGCTCCTGCTCTGGCTGCGGTAAAGGAGAGGACGGCGGTTACTCACAGTGTGGCAGAAGGGTAAGCCAGTGTCTAGTACGAATTTCGCTCATTTGCAGGCTGCACAAAGCTCACAAAGTCCGTTTTAATGCTTTTCTCCGGAACTCTAGAGGTAATAAAAAAGGATAGGCTCATTAAACTCTGCGCCTTTGAAGGCCCGCGAGATCTTCGTGCTGTAGGCGTAGGGCCGGAGAGTAGATTTTAGATTTACAACGACGGTAATACATAATAAAACGGTCGAGGCTTTCTGCCCTGGTCCTGTCTTTTGCCTTGGCCGCCGCGGCCCCCGCTCCTCGCCAGGAGAAGGCTCACCCTCTCTGCCCTCGTTTCTTTTGTCCTGTCACCATTGAAGGTGACTGCCTCTGCGAGTGGGTTCTGTGCCCCGACGGGAACTACTACTGCGGCCGGCCCCTCGCTTTTCAGACGACGACCCTACGGGCATTCTCCCTGGCAGCCCCAGGGGAGATAGGAAAAGCAGTGCTCGTGGCCTTCAGCGGCGTGACAGGAATACTCCCAACAGCAATAGACTTTGTTCTGCGAGCCTGACCGTTGGCGGCCCGGGAAGAAGTTGGAAGGGCCGGGAAGCAGGCGGTCAGGGACCAGGTCGCCATCGGTATCGACGACCACGAAGTCCAAGCTCCTTGCGCCGTCCGCGAAGCTCCAGGGAATGGAGATGGCAGGGGAAGGTGATCCGGCCCGAAAGGCTTGGACTTTTCACAGAAGAATCCGGCAGGAATCGGATTCCGGGCAAAGTCGTAGAAGGTGTTGCCATCGGGGGGAGTGGTGAAGACGTCAATGCCGCGCTCGATGATGGAATCGGCGGCCAGAGGAGAAAGACCGAGCAGGAGCGAGAACACGAGTACTGCGAGGACGCGACTCTTCTTCAGATTCACGCAAGGCCTCCTTGTCCCAAGGGACGGTCGGTGACCGCAGCACCCAGCCCTGCGATGCGGCGGCAGATTGAGTGACTTTCAACTGCACTCCGCAACGAGCAGAAGGAACACCCTCCCTGATCCCAAGGATGTCAGGCGATAGATCCTCTATAGAGGAGGGTGCTGGAGAGAATCTCCACGGGACGGCAGGTGAAGGTGCTGCAATGATTTAGATATCCAGAAAGTCCGGCGGACTGGCCCGAGGAGCTGCTGAGGAACGAGGAGGAATCCCTTCCCCGGAGCCGCCGTATGGCAGCCCCGAGGAAGGAGGGTGAGGGTGGGTTTACGGGATCTGGCAGCCGTCGCAGAGCCAGAAGCAGTGCTGGTGGCCGTCACCATCGTGGCAGATGTACTGGCCCCGGCCGCCGGCTTTCTCGGCCGGCGTGCGCACCGCCGACTGCCCGGCGATGAAATTCGAGGTGCCGGGCAGATAGGTGTCGGCCACGCGGTCGCCATCCGTGTCCACCCGCACGAAGCCGGCAGGCACCGGCGCGACGGTCTTGCTCCGCCACGGCACGCTGACCGTGCCCGGGAAACGCACTTCCATCGGGATCTCCAACACCTCGCTGGTCACCCGGTCGACGGGCTGGAAGCTCACCTTCACGTTGAGCGCGAGAGGGGAGGAGAACCGTCCACCCTTCTTGTCGTCGCGAGTGATCACCATGCGGGTGACCGGCTGAACGCCGTCGAGCCGGGCGGAGGCCGTGAACTTCCCGCACTTGGTCTCGATCGGCGTCAGGCTCTGGAGCGACAAGGCCCGGAACTGGATCCGGGTCCTCGCCACTCCCCGCTTGTTGAACGCCGCGTCG
>CAXTNS010000883.1:2162-2430 GCA_964245465.1 uncultured Thermoanaerobaculia bacterium | reverse complement strand
GCCTGCGGCCCCTCCGCCACCCTGGGGGTCGGGGCCGGCATGTACGGTCTCGCCGCCAGCCACGACGATCCGGCGGGGACCTGGTACGACGCACCCTGCACCGGCGTCTTCGGCGAAGACGTCGAAGAGCTGATCGGCGAGGTCCGCCGCGTGCTGATCGAAAAGCTGACGGTCACCCAGGACACTCTCCTTGCGGAGCTGGAGGCCCTTGATCTCACGGGGCAGCCGGTGATCGTGGGCCTCGACGGCAACGGTATGGACGACAAGA
>CAXTNS010000883.1:0-2150 GCA_964245465.1 uncultured Thermoanaerobaculia bacterium | reverse complement strand
GCTCCGGGAGGAGCTCCCCCACGTCACCTTCTTCCTGATGACCGGGACGGCCGGGGCGCCCCCCTGGAGCACGGATCTCGTCGAGCTGCTGTTTCCTTCACTCCTGGAGGGTGATGAAGCGTCCTTCCTGAAACAATACAAGGTCTTTGAGCCCGCGGTCCGTGTCCGCGGCTGAGGTCCCCACATGGCCTACCGACCCCTTTTCAGCCCCCCGCCTCCCCCGCCCGCGTCCGCCGGCGGAACGGGCGACCGGCGCGATGGCGGCGTCTACTCCTACACGCCGCGGATCACCCTGGCCGTCGACGTGGCCCTGGCCACGGGCCGGCCCCTGCTGGTCCGCGGCCCATCCGGCGGCGGCAAGAGCTCCCTGGCCCGCAGCACGGCCAAGGTGCTGGGCTGGCGCTACTACGAGCAAGTGGTTTCCTCCCGGACCCAGGCCCAGGACCTGCTCTGGGAGATTGACCACCTGCGGCGGCTGCAGGATGCCCAGATCCGCAGGCTCCGGGAGGGGCTCGGCAGCTACATGCGCCCCGGTGTCCTCTGGTGGGCCTTCGACCGTGCCTCGGCGCAGGACCAAGCGCGGCGGTTCCATGGCGATGAGGACGGTAATCGCGGGGAGACCGATCACGATCCGAACCTGGGGGACGACCACGAACGCGCCGTCGTCCTCCTGGACGAAATCGACAAGGCCGATCCCGACGTGCCCAACAACCTGCTGGTTCCCCTGGGCTCGCTCCAGTTCCAGGTGCTGGAGGGGGCACCGGTGAAGACCCCGGAGACCCAGGCCCCCCTGGTGGTGATCACGACGAACGACGAGCGGGAGCTCCCCCCGGCGTTCCTCCGCCGTTGCGTGGAGCTCGTGCTCGAAGCGCCGGACCGCGAGCGGCTGATCGAGATCGGCGGACTTCATCACCCCGAAGCGTCGCGGACGCTGCTGGAAGCGTTGGCCGACCTGATCCTCTCCACACCCGCCGGAGGCACGGCCCAGCCGCCGAGCATCGCCGAGTACCTGGACACGGTGCGGGCCTGCGGCACCCTGGGAGTGGAGCCCGATACGGAAAAATGGGACTCCCTCGTCAAGGTCACGGTCTGGAAGCACGGCCGCACCGGGAAGGCCGGGGGATGACCGAGCCCTCCTTCCAGGCCCTCGCCGACCTCGCCCGCGCCCTGCACGAGCTGCAACCGGACGACGACGAGACCCGCCGGGCCATCGCGGCCCTCCTCGGCATCGCCGCGCCGCCGGAGACCGCGCCCGCGCCCGTCCCGGTGACGCCCGACCGCCCCCTCCAGATCGGCGATCAGGGGCAGGGTACGGATCAGGATCAGGTGGAGCGGCGAGAGGCGTCGCCAACCGTGCAGACTGGAAGCCCGCCTCCTCTCGCGTTCTCCGCGCCTTCGCGGGAGATCGCGGCCGCGCTGACTCCGGACTTCACGGCCCGCCAGCCGCCGGAGTGGTTGAGCCGGGCGCGGCGCCTGAAGACGGCTGGCGAGCCCGTCGCGCCGCCGGCCCTGGAGCCTCTCTTCCTGCCGCGCTGGACGCGGGCGATCCTGAGCGCCTCGCTGTCCCGCAAGAGGGAGAGGGGACTGGATCTGGAGGCCCTGGTGCGGGAGGTCTCCCACCGGCGGCCCGTCCTGAGGCTGCCGCGCCGGACCGTCCCGACCCTGGCCCGAGGGGTTCAGGTGCTGCTCGACCGGGGAGAGAGGATGCTCCCCTTCAACGCCGACCAGGCCTGGCTGGTGGAGCAGATCCGGACCGTGGCCGGGCGGGAGACGGTGGAAGTGCTCTCCTTCGACGGCTTCCCCGGCCGCGGCGCCGGACCGGGCTCGCGCCGCCTGTGGAAGCCGTACCCCGAGAACGGCGCGCCCCGCCCCGGGGCTACGGTCGCCGTCCTGACCGACCTCGGTCTCGGGTCTCCGGCCGTGGGAAGCCGGAGCAGCGGCCCCGAGGAGTGGCTGGCCCTGGCCGAGCGGCTCGCCCGCGCCGGCAGCCCCCTGGTCGCCTTCGTGCCCTACCGTCCCGCCCTCTGGCCGGCGGAGCTGCGCCGCGCCCTGGTCCTCGTGCACTGGGACCACCGCACGGGCGCGGGCGATGTGCGGCGCGCTCTCGGCAGGGTCCGGCAGGTCGTGGGAGGGGAGGTGGCGTGAACGAT
>CAXTNS010000882.1:0-2431 GCA_964245465.1 uncultured Thermoanaerobaculia bacterium | reverse complement strand
TCTCGACCCGGTGCCAGGCGTCCTTGGCGGCGTGCTTGGCGTCGCTCCAGGCGAGCTTGGAGTTGGCCTTGACCTTTTCCCAGCCATGCTCGAGATCGTTCTCGACATCGTTCCAGTCCTTGTCCGCGTATTGGCCCCGCGATTCCCAGCCGTACTTGTAGGCCGGAGAGAGGTCGTCATAGGCTCGGTTCGCGGCATAGGGACGGTTCCCGTACGTCGAGCGCCAGTAAGCATCCTCCTCGGTCGGATTCACCGCTTCGGCCACGCCCTTGCCGGCCAGGCCGCCGGCCACGCCGCCCACGGCGGCGCCGATCATCGCACCCACTGGTCCGCCGACGGCGCCGCCGATCGCGGCTCCTGCCGCGGCGCCACCCACGGCGCCGGTGCCGGTGCCCACCGGATGAGCGCCGGGCTCGCCGGTGATGGGATCACGGTTGGCATCGTGCCGGGCGTCGTTCTCCAGCTCGTTGGTGGTCGTCTTACCCGTAGTCGTATACTTTTCGTCACTCATAGGTGTTTCTCCTGTAGTCGGTTTGAACTGCAGAACGGACCTACGACGCCAGAGAGGTATTGCAAAGGCGGGGCCAAGCTGATTCGCCTTGCCTTCCCCCTGCCCGCCGGGATACCCTCCTCGAACAGTTATGCATTTCAAGAGGTTTCAGTCCCTCGGCCTCGCTCTCTCCCTGGCGCTCGGCCTCGCTTTTATTCTGGCGACGGCGGGCTGCCGGGACCTCAGCTACGCCGCCGGCGATCCCAACAAGCTCCACGTCGGTATCGTCTTCGACAGCGGCGGCAAGGACGACCGCTCCTTCAACGCGGCCGCCTTCCGGGGCGTCACCCGGGCGGCGAAAGACTTCCCCATCGTCCTGCGCGACGCCGAGCCGGGAGATCCGGCCTCGCTCGAGCCCGCCACGCGCGCCTTCGCCGAGGTGGGCTATGACCTCATCATCGGCATCGGCTTCGCCCAGACCCCCATCATCGAGGCGGTCGCCAAGGACTACCCGAAGGCCAACTTCGCCATCGTGGACGGCGTCAGCAAGCTGCCCAACGTGGCTTCCCTCGTCTTCAAGGAGCATGAGGGGAGCTATCTCGTGGGCATGATCGCGGCCCGCAAGTCCAAGACGGGCGTCCTCGGCTTCGTGGGCGGCATGGACATCCCCCTCATCCACAGGTTCGCCAAGGGCTACGAGGAAGGCGCGCTTGCCGCCAATCCCAAGGTCCGGCTCATCCAGAACTACGTCGGCGTCACCGAGGCCGCGTGGAACAACCCGGGCAAGGGCAAGGAGCTGGCCGTCGCCCAGATCGGCAAGGGGGCGGACGTGATCTTCTCCGCCGCCGGCAACTCGGGGCTGGGCGTGTTCGACGCCGCCGAGCAGTACGACAAGTTCGTCATCGGCGTCGACTCCAATCAGAACTGGGTCAAACCCGGCCACGTGCTCACCAGCATGGTCAAACGGGTGGACAACGCCGTCTACACGATCATCGGCGACATGGTGAACGGCCGCTTCAAGGGCGGCATCCACGTTTACGGCCTGCCGGACGGCGGCATCGGCTATGCCATGGACCAGTACAACGAGAAGCTCGTCCCCAAGGACGTGATCGCCGAGGTCGAGGCCGCCAAGGCGAAAATCATCGCGGGCCAGATCACGGTCACCGACGCGATGGCTCAGTAAACCTGGACGCGATGATCGAGCTTCGCGAAATCACCAAGCGATTCGGCGACGTCCTGGCGAACGACCGCGTCAGCCTCGCGGTCCAGCCGGGCACCATCCACGCCATCGTGGGCGAGAACGGCGCCGGCAAATCCACGGCCATGCGGATCGCCTACGGCTTCTACTCGGCCGACTCGGGCGACGTCGTGGTGGACGGCCAGGTCCGCCGGCTGGAGAGCCCCCACGACGCCATCGCCCTGGGGATCGGCATGGTCCACCAGCACTTCATGCTGGTCGAGCCCATGACGGTCGCCGAGAACATCGTCCTGGGGATCGAGCCTGGCTCTCCCCTGGCCCTGGACCTCAAGGCCGCCGAATCGCGCATCCAATCCCTTTCGGAAGAATTCCGGCTGGCGATCGATCCCACGGCCCGCGTCGAGGACCTGTCCGTGGGCCAGCAGCAGCGGGTCGAGCTGCTCAAGGCCCTCTACCGCAAGGCGCGCGTGCTGATCCTTCGTCATCCTGCGGGGCATGCGCGAGCAGGGCAAGACCATCGTCATCGTCACCCACAAGCTCTCCGAGGTGCTGGACATCTCGGACGAGGTCACCGTCATGCGCGACGGCCGCGTCGTGGGCCACCGCAAGACCGCCGAGACCAGCGCCGCCGAGCTCGCCCGCCTGATGGTGGGGCGCGACGTGCTGCTGCGAGTCGTAAAGCCCGAGGCCAAACCGGGGAACCCCGTGCTCTCCGTGCGCGAGCTGTCGATGACCGCGGGGGG
>CAXTNS010000881.1:2035-2446 GCA_964245465.1 uncultured Thermoanaerobaculia bacterium | reverse complement strand
GTCATACCCCGCGTCGCGGCGGACGTTGCCGGCGCGCAGGCGCGTCAAGGCTTCGAGCAGGAGCCCGTCTCCCGCCTTTGCAATGTCCTCCAGGGGGAGGCGCTCCAGGATATTGATCTCCGGACCCAGCCGGGCCACGACGTCTGCGGCGGCCTGCTCCACCTTGCGGGACTTCACGCCCACGCCGTGGATCTCGGCCAGCACCTCGGGCAAGGGCACGAGGCAACGGAAGGGATCGGTGCGGGACCCCCTTGGAGCCTCCTCGGGACGGTCCGCCAGTTCTTCCACCCGGTGCATCACGCCCACGGTGAGCGGCTTGCCACAGGACGGGCAGAGCCCTTCGTAGCGCCGCGTCTCCGGCGGCTCCAAGCGCACGCCGCAGGCGCGGTGGCCGTCCATGTGGTACTTGCC
>CAXTNS010000881.1:0-2025 GCA_964245465.1 uncultured Thermoanaerobaculia bacterium | reverse complement strand
TCGGGGAAGAATTCGACGGTGCCCCCGTAGCCCTCGCCCGTCTCCAGACCTTTTCGGATGGCGAAGTAGTCGAGGTCGGTGTCGAACGAGCAGGCCTCGCGGCCCAACATGGGGGGCGAATGCGCGTCGGAGTTGCTCACCAGGGTGAAGCGATCGAGGCTGGAGACGCGCCAGTTCATAGGCGGGTCCGAAGACAGGCCCGTCTCCACCGCGAAAATGTGAGAGGAAAGATCGCCGTAGCACTCTTCGACCGAATCAAAGCCCGATTTAGAGCCCAGAACGGCGAACCAGGGGGTCCAGACGTGGGCGGGAATGAGGTAGGCGTCCGGGCCGCTGGTGAGCGTGATCTCCAGGAGGTGGCGCGAGTCGAGCCCCAGGATGGGCCGGCCGTCCGAGGAGATGTTGCCGATGGCGCCGAGACGCTCGCGGATGCGGCCCGCCGTCTCCAGGTTCGAGGCGTAGATCAGGTGATGGACCTTGCGGGTGCGGTCGCCTTTCTTGTAGATGGTCGAGATCTCGACTTCCAGGAGGAACCGGACCGGCCCGTGGCAGGACGGCGGCAGGCGCCGCTCCACGTCCCGCTCGATCTCGGGCCGCAGGCGGAAGAGGCCCGGCTCGGCGGGGACGAGCTTGTCCTTGATCTCCTGGAACCACGCCGGATGGGTGAAGTCGCCGGTTCCGACGACGGTGATTCCCTTCCGGCGCGCCCAGAGGGCCAGATGCTCCAGGTCGCAATCCCGGCTCGTGGCCCGGGAGTACTTGGAGTGGACGTGAAGGTCGGCGTAGAAGGTCACGGCACCGAAAGATAGAACGAGGGAACGATACGCCGTTCCGGAGGTTCTGTCCATCCGGTGTCTTTTGCGATGAATACGTGCCTGGTTCGACTCCCTGGCCTCTCAACCCAGCTCCGTCTCCGGACTTTCGTGATCCACCAGGACGGTCCGCACCTCACCGCCGCAGTGGGTACGCACCAGACCCGCCAGCTCCTTGACGGCCTCGACAAGCTGATCCCGCGTCACCGGTGGAAGCCTTTCGATGACGAGGACGGCGTTGCGGGTCTCCGGCGTCAGCTTGGTACGGTCCGCCTCTTTCCAGTTCCAGCGGCGGCAGATGGCTCCCACGCCGTCCTTGTAGATCACCTCGCCGGGACGCGGCGCCCTCTCCTCAGCCTCGCCGAGCATACGGACTGGGGCCTCGTCCTCCCCGGCCCGGGTGAGAAGGACATCGCCCTCGATCCGGTCCAGGTCCTCACCGCCCATGGGGAGGACGTGGCGCAGGGAGGCCGTGTTGTAGAGATCCACCAGGACGTTGATATGCGGCAGGGAGTGCCCCTTGGCAACCCGGCGCATCAGGTTCTCGATCGAGGAAGGGTAGTCCTTGGGCTTGGCGCCGAACCGGCGGTAGGCCTCGCGCCAGCAGGCGATCCGGGGATGTTCGGTGATCGAGACGCCCGCAAAGGACTCGCGCACCCGCTCCTCCTGGCGGCGAAGCTCGGCGAAGACGGCCGTGGGATCGCCCGTGTTGTCGATGCCACGAGCAATGACGACGCCGAGGACGGCGTCCGGGAACAGGTTGAAGAGCTCGGGCGTCACCAGGAGTCGCATGGCGACGGATAGCTTACTTTGATCTCACTCCACCGCCCGCGGCGTCGACTGGAGCCAGACCACGCCCACGACTCCGGCCAGGGTGAAGACGCTGCCCACGATCTGGAGCGGTCTCAGCCGGTCGCCCAGGACCAGGACGCCCAGCAGCATGCTGAGGACCACCGTGAGCTGTGCCAGGACTCCCGCCTGCAGGTTCGTCACCCAGCGGTAGGCGTAGGTCATCAGGAGTTGGGCCACTACGGAGGTGACTCCCACGGTGGCGAGCAGCAGCCATTCGCGAGACGTGGGCCGCTGGAACCCGGCGATCCCGAACGGGGCCGTGGCCAGGAGGCCGAAGAGGGTGAGGCTGCCGTAGACGGCCCACGAGCCCGCGGGGCGGCGGGCGGCGATGGCCCCACCGACCAGGCGCTCGTTGGTCTCC
>CAXTNS010000880.1:0-2449 GCA_964245465.1 uncultured Thermoanaerobaculia bacterium | reverse complement strand
CCAACGTAGTAGGTACTATCCAAACGGAGAAACTCGCGGCTACGGGGCAGGGACGGGTCCCGCAGCTCGATGGCGGCGTTGACCAGCGTCACCAGGACCGTGGTCGCCAGGATGGCGAGGACCGACTGGAGAGGGAGGCGTCCGGTGGCAATCGCGGGACCCACGACGGCCAGGAACGTGGCGAGGAGGGCGGTCCCGAGGGCCGCCAGGGTCCCGCTCCGGCGGCGCTCCAGGCGGAAGACGCCGGTGTCCAGGCTGAAGGCGAGCACGGCGGCGCTCGCGGCGAGGTAGGGGCCGAAGAACGTCTCGTCCCGCGCCAGGCTGTTGGCGAGCACGAGCATGGAGAACGGTGGGAGGAGCGCCCGCGCCAGGGTCCGCACCTTGATCCCGGACGCGTGCCCCGACGGCGCGTAGCGCTTCCAGGCCAGGAGGTACCCGGCGAAGCCCACAAGGACCGGCAGGGTCCACACCCACGATCCCAGGGACCACGTCCCATAGGCGAAGAGGATGAAGGTGATGGCGCCTCCCACGTTAAACGAGCGGAAGCGCCAGACGGCGAGGCCCACGCCCAGGCAGATGGCCAGGAGCGAGAGGTTCTGGAAGATCACCTCGGAGAGCGGCTTGGTGGTGATCTTGCCCAGGATCACCACCACCGCGAAGGGGACGAACAGGTTGTCCGCCCCTTCCAGAGAGATTGCCTCGAAGCCCGTCACCAGGGCCGCCACCAGGAGCGCCGCCAGCACGCAGACGGGACGCGGCAGGTCCGTCAGCAGCAGGGTGGGCAGGTGGATGGCGAGGAAGGCGATGACCAGGAAGACGAGCGAGCCTTCGAGGCTCTTCTGGTCGTCCTCCACCTCGTAGCGCACGACGCCGTAGCGGCTGCCGATCAGGGCGGCGAAGGCGTCGCCCACGGCCAGCACCAACACGGCCGAGAGATAAAGCCAGGGCCGGCCCGGGGTCATCAGGAAGGTCAGGAAGACGGAGAGCGGGTAGTACTCCGCCCCCCGGCTCCGGCGGGCCACGCCGTGGAGGCTCTGGAGGAATCCGAACCGGCTGCCGGCCACGAAGAGGCCGCAAAGCGGCAGAGCCAGGGCCAGCACCACCCAGGGCGATTGCACCAGGAAGGGAAAGAAGAGGCAGGCGATGCCGCCCCCCAGGTGGACCAGCTTGCGCGTGTGCTCGGGCTTCGGAGTGCCGAAGCGGCGCCAGAGCTCGGCGATCACCAGCAGGGAGAGGAAGATCGCCGCGAGGATCGCCGCCCCGCGCAGGTCGCTCATGGAGATCTCCGGGATCAGACGACCTCCTCCAGAACGAAGGTGCTGTAGAAGAAGGCGAGGTCGCGGGCGAAGAGAGCCTTGGCCTCCGCGTCGAGCGAACGGACGCGGCCGGGGAACGCCTCGGCGAGGCGGCGGGGCACGAGCATGTTCCAGTAGACGAAGCGGGCTCCGGGGCGGGCCGTCTCCAGCAGCCGGTCATAGACGCCGGCCGAGGCCAGTGGATCGAGGTACTCGAAGATGTCGGAGAGGTTGAAGCCGTCGAACCCGCTATCCCGATGGACCTCGGCCGCCTTCTCGATGGGTCCCTCGAAGAGGGTCAGCCGGTCCAGGTTGCGCTTCAGGTCCGCGAAGACCTCGGGCCGCAGGTAGAGCGGCAGGGCGGTCCGGAACCGGCCTGTCAGGATGTATTCGACGTAGGGATTGGTGTGGACGGGGAGGACGGTCAAGGCGTACCGCGTACGTTCCAGGATGCGCTCGGCGACCGAGCCCTCGACGTAGCGGAAGAACTCCGGGTCGCGTCCCAGCCGGCCCATGGCGAAGCGGCTGAAGAAGACGCGGAACAGCAGCCGCCAGCGCAGGTTGTTCCAGGTACCGTCGTAAAACTCCTTGCGCCCGGCCTCGTCCCGGGCGTCGAGCAGGCTGAGGACGGTCTTGCGCCGGTGGACCAGGGGCAGCACGCGCTCGCGGAAGAGCCGGAAGTAGCTCTCGAATTTGCCGTGATGGACGACGCCCTCGGCCACGGCCTCCTGGCGTTCGCGCCAGAACTCGCGGGTCCGCTCTGGAAGGTCGCGCTCCAGCTCCTCGTAGACCGCCCGGCGGTCCCGCTCGCTCCTCTGCACCCCCAGAAAGGCCAGGGCCGCCTCGTGGCTCAGCCGGCGGATGGCCGCCCTCTTGAGCTCGATCAGGGCAAGTTGGGCCGGGGAGAGATCCGCCGCCACCACCTCGGCGCCCGCGGCGAGCAGGGCGAAGGCGTTGTCTCCCGCCGAGGCGATCGAGAGGACGCGCTTGCCCGGGGCCGGCGCCAGGGCGTCGCGCAGCACCTCCGCGTCCTCCCACACGTTGGCGTAGCGGACGAGGTCGAACCGGGCGCGGTGTTCGATGCGGTCAGGCATGGGATGGTGTGGGGGGAGTGTACAGCCGTTCAGTGGAGGAACGTAGGGGCGGCCCCACGT
>CAXTNS010000879.1:273-2454 GCA_964245465.1 uncultured Thermoanaerobaculia bacterium | reverse complement strand
GCCTTGTAGGACTTCTGCGATCGGTCAAGCACACGTAAGGAGAGCCGCCATGAAGACCCGCCTCTCGCTCCTGATCCTCCTCGCAACGCTCACAGCCTGTGTCCGGGAGACCACCGACCGTCCCGGTCCGGCCACCGCGCCCGCGCAGCAGGGAGCGGCCGACTCCACGATGGTGAAGACCTCTCCGCCGCCTCCCGCTCCGCAAGGAGAAGTCGGTGCTCCCTCCACGCTCGCGCCGGACGCGAACGAGTCCCCGGAGGCGCTGGCGCAGTATCAGGAGGCGCGCCGCCTCATCGTCGCCGGAGACCGCGAGCAGGCCCGGACCGTGCTGGAGAAGGCTATCGCCCAGTTCCCAGAGAGCCGGCACCTCCACCAGCAGCATGCCGAGCTGCTGTGGGACCTGTCGGGCGGCACGGACCCCGTGCTGCTGAAAGCGTCTGGCCAGGAGGCGGCCAAGGCCCTGGAGATGGGCCTGCGCTCCGGCTCCGTGGACTACCAGCTCACCCGCCGGCTCGCCGAGACCCTGGGGCGGACCGGCGACCGGCAGACCTTCGAGCGGCTCTTCCAGCAGGCTCTAGCCCGCGATTCGAGCGCGGTCGTCCAGCTTGACTACGCGCGCGGGCTCAGCCTGTTCGGCGACGCTCGGGCGGAGGAGGCCTACCGCAAGGCCGTCCAGCTCGAGCCCCGCGGCGACGCCGTGGCCGAGTACGGCGAGTGGCTCCTCGATCATGGGCGCAACCAGGAGGCGCTCGACGTCCTCCCGGCCGCCACTCCTCTCCGGTACGTGCATTTCTTGCGCGGTGTGGCCCTGGAGAAGCTGAAGCGGACCGAGGAGGCCCGGCAGGAGTACGCCCAGTTCCGGGACTACAGCGCGACCTTCCCGGCGCCGGCCCGCTTCAGGATCGCCGGCAGCCAAGCCCAGGCTGGAATTCAGTTCAAGGAGGTGAGCGGTTCTTGAGGATTCTCCTGCTTCCGTCTGGCACAGACGTTGAATTCAGGTCTGTCTCAAGTACGGTAAAGGAGATCCATGAAAGCCAAGCTCCTGTTCCTCCTGGTATCCGCGTCCCTGGCTTCCACCGTCCTCCTCGCGCAGCCCTCCCGGGTGTCCAAGAGGGTCCCGGCCCCCGAAGGTTCGGGACCCGTCTCCCTGATGAGCGTCTCGGATCCCCTGCGGACACCCGTGGCGGCGCCCGTCGACACTCCCATGTCCGCGCCGGTGTTCACCGGCGATCCCAATGAAATCTCGCCCCAGCTCGTCGAGCGGTACCAGCGGGCGAGAGGCCTGATCGCCAAGGGCGCCTGGGTCCGGGCCCAGCTCGTCCTCGATCGGGCTCTCGCCCTCTTCCCGGAGAGCCGCCACCTCCACGCCCTCAGGGCCGAGCTGCTCTGGTACCGGTCGAAGGGCACGGACCGCGCGTTGATCGAGGAGGCCGGCCACGAGGCGACCCAGGCCATGGACATCGGCCTCGGGTTTGGCGTCGTGGACTACGGCCTCACCGACCTGCTCGCCCAGACCCTCGGCCGCACTGGCGACGCGATCACGTTCGACCGCCTCTTCACCGAGGCCCTGACCCGGGATGCCGGTCCCACCGTCTACCGCCACTACGCGCTCGGCTTCAGCCGGATGAACGACCCCCGGGCGGAGGACCTGTTCAAGAGGGCGGTGGAGAAGGAGCCCGAGGGCGACGCGCTGGCCGACTACGGTGAGTGGCTGCTCGATCGGGACCGGGATGCGGACTCCCTCGACCGAATTCCCAAGACCTCCGGCCTCTATTACCTCCAGTTCCTGCGCGGTATCGCCTTGGAGAGGTCGCACCGCATGGAGGAGGCGCGGGCGGCTTACGCGAAGTTCCGGGACTTCAGCGCCCGGTTCCCGGCCCCGGCGCGTTTCCGGATCTCCGGCAGCTCCGTCCAAACGTCGAGCGGCATCCATTTCGACGACGAAAGCAAGCTGGGCGTCATCTCTGCCGCGATCACGGACACGGACGCCATCAACGGGCTCTCCTACCTGATCTACGGCGAGGCCCGGGGGGAGAATTATGGGGGCATGCTGGCCGAGGGCTGGGTCGTGCGCGCCCGCACCCTGCGCGGCTCGGTGGGCAACCCGACCTGCCCGGCGGTGAGCAACAGCGGCACCACCCTGGCGGACAAGTACAAGTCCGTGATGTGCCAGGGCAGAGG
>CAXTNS010000879.1:0-263 GCA_964245465.1 uncultured Thermoanaerobaculia bacterium | reverse complement strand
AGCACGTCCACCAACAACGCGGCCTACGACGTCTACTATGGCTATGGTCCGGACCCTGTCTCCCTGCACTGCCCGGACGGCATTTCCCAGGCCGGCTCCGGCTATTGCGACGGCTCCATCAAGTGCAGAGGCAACACGGTCACCTACAGGCTGGGGAGCCCGCTGTTCAACCTCGGCACCAGCGGTACCTGCGGCACGACCTGCGCCCCGGTGAGCGATGGCAAGGTCTGCGGCAACGGCGGTCTCGACAACTGCTTCTACAC
>CAXTNS010000878.1:0-2455 GCA_964245465.1 uncultured Thermoanaerobaculia bacterium | reverse complement strand
GTGGCGGGCGACTTCAACGCCACCGCCGACAACACCGCCTTCCGCGCCGCGCTGGTCCAGACGCCGGAGAACGGCTTCGGCCTCGACGGGTTGCTGCGCGCCCGGGGCGACCGGCTGGCGGGCATCGTCAATGGGGTGGATTACGGCGAGTGGAATCCGGAGAAGGACCCGCACCTCTTCTACCACTACTCCGCCCGCGACCTCGCTGGCAAGCGCAACTGCAAGCGGAGCCTGCTACGGGAGACGGGCCTCGACGAGCGCACGGCCGCGCCCGTGATCGGTATCGTCTCGCGCCTTACGCCTCAAAAAGGTTTCGATCTCTGCTTCGAGGTGCTGCCCGAGATCCTCGCCCGCCGGGACGTACGCTTGATCGCTCTCGGCAGCGGCGAGAGCAAGTACGAGGATTTCTTCCAGTGGCTCCAGGGCAGGTTCCCTGGAAAAGCCTGGTTCTACCGCGGTTTCAACAACCCGCTCGCGCACCGCATCGAGGCGGCGGCCGACATCTTCCTCATGCCCTCGAAATTCGAGCCCTGCGGCCTCAATCAGATGTACAGCCTGAAGTACGGCACCCCGCCCGTAGTCCACAAGACGGGCGGCCTCGCCGACACGGTCGAGCTGTTCGACTCCGCCACCAACCAGGGCACGGGTTTCGTCTTCGACCACTTCGTTCCCCAGGGCTTGCGTTGGGCGCTCGACTACGCGCTCGACACCTACCAGCACCACCCCTCGTGGGAAAAGCTGATGCAGAACGGCATGGCCAAGGATTACTCCTGGGACGTGCAGGGGGAGGAGTACGTGGAGCTGTACGGCCGGCTGGTGGGATAAGCCGTCTTTCGACAGGGAGGAGCGCATGAATCCGCCGCTTTCGCGGGACGACGAGTCAGTCGTCGAGTTCACCTTCCGCGCCGCCGCCGCCGGGATCGTCTTCGGCATCCTCTTCGGCGGTGCCAACGCTTACCTCGGTCTGCGGGTGGGCCTCACCGTCTCGACCTCGATCCCGATCGCCGTTCTCACGGTCGCTCTGTTCCGCCTCATGAGCCGCCGCCGTGGGGGGATGATCCTCGAAGCCAACATGGCCCAGACGATCGGCTCCGCCAGCTCTTCCCTGGCGAGCGGCACGATCTTCACCATCCCCGCCCTCTTCCTCTGGGGAATGGTCCCGCCGCTCTGGCAGGTGGCGGGCCTGGCCTTCCTGGGCGCCATCCTGGGGATCACCGCCATGGTGCCCCTGCGCCGGCTGCTCATCGTCAAGAGCGCGGACGAGCTTCCCTATCCGGAAGGCACGGCCTGCGCCGAGGTGCTGCGTGCCACGGCCACGGAATCCAGCGGCGGCCGGTGGATCTTCATCGGGCTTGCCGTGGGCGCCGCCATCAAGCTCGCCCTGGGTGCCGCCATGCTCATCCAGCCGGAGCTCTCCGCCCACGTGCCCGGGCTGCCGAAAGCGGAGCTCGCTCTTGAGATCGCCCCCGCCCTGCTCGCCGTGGGCTACATCCTGGGCTACCGGCAATCGTCCATCATGGTCTCGGGCAGCATGATCTCGGCCCTGGTGCTGACGCCGCTGATCGCCCTGGTGGGTGCCGGGCTCACCGCGCCCCTGTTCCCCGAAGCCACGACGCCCATCGCCGCCATGACCGCCGGGCAGATCTGGTCGCGCTACGTGCGCTATATCGGTGCCGGAGCGGTGGCCGCGGCCGGCATCGTGACGGTTCTGCGGGCCTTGCCGGTCATGTCGCAGTCTCTGACCGCTGTCCTCCTAGGAATGCGCCGCCAGGGGACCGGACCCGATGCGGCCGGTTCCGTACCCCGCACCGACCGCGACGTGCCCGGCTGGGTGGTCCTCGCCGGTCCCGTCATCGTGGTTCTGGCCCTGGTCTCCATCCCTGGCCTGATCGCGGGCGAGATGAGCTTCATCCCCCGTCTCGCCGCCGCCATCGGGGTCGGGATCTTCGGCGTCGTCTTCGTCGTCGTCTCCTCGAGGATCGTGGGCCTGATCGGCGTCTCCTCGAATCCGACCTCGGGCATGACGCTGGTCACCCTGCTCGGCGTCGCCCTGATCTTCGTCCTTTGCGGCTGGACCGATCCGTCCGCCCGCGCCGCCATCCTCACCGTGGGCACGGTGGTCTGCATCGCCGCTTCGAAGGCGGGAGACATCTCTCAGGATCTTAAAACCGGATACTTGGTAGGGGCGACTCCCGCGAAGCAGCAGGCGGGGCAGTTCCTCGGCGCGGCTTTCGCCTGCTGGGCGGTCGCGGCCATCGTGCTGCTCCTCGGCAGGACATACACCTTCGGCTCACCGGAGCTGCCCGCGCCGCAGGCGACTTTGATGAAGACGGTGATCGACGGCGTGCTCACCGGCTCGCTCCCCTGGGGTCTGGTGGGCACGGGCGCCGCCTTCTCGCTCAGCAGCCTCCTCGCGGGTCTGCCGGGCCTCGCCTTCGCCGTGGGCCTCTACCTG
>CAXTNS010000877.1:0-2459 GCA_964245465.1 uncultured Thermoanaerobaculia bacterium | reverse complement strand
TGACGTTCGGCACCAACCATCCCTATGGCGTGCAGCCCGGGCGGGTGCCGTCGCGCATGAGCGCCCACGTGGTCTCCAAGGCGGCCTCCAACCCGAGTTGCCTGGCCCTGGTGACCCCGCCGCCGGCCGGGAACGCGATCTTCTCGGACGGTCTCGAGAGCGGTGGGATCCCCGGAGCCTGGAGCGGGTCGGGAAACTGAAGAGGCGTCAACGCCACCAACTCTATCGGGAATCTGATAAGATACCCCCTCGACAATCTAGGTGGCGGAGATCAACACGAGCCTGGGGGTCTAGTCTGTGAGCTTGTGGACGACGAGCAAGATCCCTGGAACCAGACCACAACGGCTTGTAGTCTGCTAGAATTTGGGAACTACTGAACGTGAACCAGACGCACATACCCCGGATGATCGCGCACTTCATGAGCGGCAAGGCCAACAGCACCCCGAACCCCATCGACCCGTGCTGTGCGGGGGAGTGCGGAGCCACCGCCTGCAACTGCGACTCGGCGGCCCTGCCGGGGGTGGCGAACATGGGCAGCGGCACGATTACGAGCCGCTACCACCTTTTGGGGCGGAATTTTGGTAGTATAGGTCTCAACTTTGGCACCAACCACCCGTTCGGGGTCCAGCCCGGGCGGGAGGCATCACGAACGAGCTCCTACGTGGTGTCCACGGCTACGGCCAATACAAGCTGTCTGGCACCGGCGACTCCCGCGAACGGGATCTTCTCCGACGGCCTCGAGAGCGGGAGCACGAGTTTATGGTAATGAGACTTCGAGCCCAGCATCAATCCAAGGAGGGCAGACCGATGTATGAGTTTCGGAAGGCACGTTTCGCGTTCGCGACCGCAATGGTGATGCTGGGGATGTTGTTCTCCCTGGCTGGCACCGCGGACGCCGGCACCCTGACAGTCCAGGCGGCGAGCAAGCACTCTGGCGGCTTCGGCCTGCAGGTGTCGCCGGACGCCACCCCGGCGTACGTGCAGTCAAGTCACCCGAGTGCAGAGAAGACGTACCGGGTGCGGTTCTACGTGAACCTGACGCGCCTGAACCTGGCCAACAACACAGGCTTCGACGTATTCACCGCCTATGACGGCGCCGATCCCCTGCCCGCTGCCGCGCCCGCGGGCAACGCGGTGCTGCGGGCGGTCGTGTTCCAACTCGGGGACGGCAGCAAGGAGCTGCGCGTCTTCACCCGCACGGACTCCGGAGAGGTTCAGCTCACTCCTTCACCCGCGCTGGTGAACGGCTGGCGCAACGTCGAGCTGCAGTGGTCGGCGGCCACGGCGCCTGCGGCCAACAACGGCTTCGTCAACGTCTGGGTGAACGGCGTGGCGCAGACGAGCAACCTCACCGCGCTCGACAGCGACACGCAGGTCATCAACTACTCCCGCTGGGGTAACACCACGGCGGTCACGGCCGGCACGCCGCCCCCCGGGGCCGGCACCAACCGGTTCTGGCTGGACGACTTCGGCTCCCAGCGCTCCGGCTACATGGGCCAGGTCCAGGTCTTCACCGACGTGCCGCTCAGCGATCCCCTGTTCCGCTTCATCCAGGGGCTCTACTCGGTCGAGGTGACGGCGGGATGCGGCACCGGCACCACCTTCTGCCCGAACGACAACGTCACCCGCGAGCAGATGGCGGTGTTCCTGGAGCGCGGCAAGCGCGGGCCTCTGTTCACTCCTCCCACGGGCACGGGCGTCTTCGCCGACGTGCCGCCTGGCTTCTTCAGGGATTTCATCGAGCAGCTCTTCGCCGACGGCATCACCGCGGGCTGCGGCGGCGGCAACTACTGCCCGTCCGCCAACGTGTTGCGCGACCAGATGGCCGTCTTCCTGCTGCGAGCCAAGCACGGCTCCAGCTACACGCCGCCGCCCGCCACGGGCACGGTGTTCGCTGACGTGCCGGCGAGCGCCTTCGCCGCGGCGTTCATCGAACAGCTCGCCGCCGAGGGGATCACCACCGGCTGCGGCGGCGGCAACTACTGCCCCGGCTCGCCGGTGACCCGGGCGCAGATGGCCGTCTTCCTGGTCCGTACCTTCTCGTTCCCGACCCAGGAAATCGGTCCGTAGGACCCAAGAGCTCGACCATTGAAAGAAGGGGCGCCCGCGAGGGCGCCCTTTTTTTGACAGTTTCAAGTTCCCGCGGGTGACAAAAATTGGCGTCCGCGAGCGTGGGCCTTCTTACAAGTCGTTGAAAACAAAAGATGATTGGGGACGGTATGCCCTTTGCTTTAGAGAATCCCGTGCTTCAAAAAAAGGTTGGTTCTCTCCGGGTTGGCTGGAATATCCTTGCCCCTCTCATGGGGCTCCTTTTCTTCCTCGCCGCGCCGGTTCTGGGACAGGGGACGTCCACGTCTCCAAGCCCTACGGCGACGTTTTCTTCCTTTGGCGTCAAGCAGGTCACGCTGCAGGTGTGCAACGCCGGCGGCTGCACCTCGATCGCCAAGCCGGTGACGGTG
>CAXTNS010000876.1:0-2460 GCA_964245465.1 uncultured Thermoanaerobaculia bacterium | reverse complement strand
GTGCGCCAAAGCCTGAGCGCGCACCGAGAGGATCTGGCTGTCGGCGGCGGCTCCCTCGGACAGTGCCAAGACCCGGCGGTAGCCCGTCCCGGCTGCCGCCTCCTTGCCTTGAAGCAGGAGCACGTCGGCGAGGTTGAGTTGGATGAAGGGGCTCCCGAGCTCCTTTTCGAGGGACTGCCGAAAGACCTGCTCCGCTTCGGGGTAACGCCTCAGGAGCAGGTACGCGAAGCCGAGGTTCGACAGCTCGGCCGATCCGGCGGAGCGGCGGACCAGTTCGCGGTAGAGCTCGGCGGCCTTCTCGACGCTGCCATACAGCAGCTCCGTCTGCGCCAGGAGGGACAGGGCATCGTAGTGCCCCGGCTGCCGCTCGAGCAGACGGGTCAGGTGGTCCCGTGCCCTCTCGAACCGGCCGAGGCGATATTCCTCGCTCGCGGCCTGAAAGAGGATCCACGAGGAAGGCAGGCGCCGGGCCGCGGTCTCCAGCAGTCCGGCCGCCTGCTCGGAATGTCCCTTCCTGGCGAGGAGGATGCCTTTGAGGACCAGGACCCTGGGATCTCCCGGCCAGAGGTTTTCAAGGTCCCGGAGCACCTCTTCCACCCGTTCGAGACGGCCGGCGCGCAGAGCCAGGCCAGACTCCAGGAACAGGATTCGGGGATCTCCTGGATCCAGGCCGCGCGCCTGGCGCAGCAGGGTGGAGATCTGCTCGACGTCCTCAGGATTCCTCTTTTCGGCATACCGCTGTTCGAGGATCTCGGCCGCGAAAAGGTACGCGTCCAGGAACCGTGGAGAGGTCTCGCGCAGAGCGGCGAGCCGCGCCAGAAGCTCTTCCGATGAGAGCCTTTCTCGCTCCACGTCATGAATGCGGTGGAGGCGGAGATATTCGGCATAGTCCTGAGGGCGCGCTTCCAGCCCGGAGGCACCCGCGCGCGGCTTTCGCCCGTAGGCGATCTTCAGGTATCCCCGGACGGCCTCGGGCAGGGAGTGGCGCTGATCGATCGCCGCGTTGAACGTCCGCGTCCAGAGCAGCCGGCCATCCTCTCCCGCCACCCGGCTCAAGGAGATCAGGCAGGTCTCTTTCTGGCAGTCCAGGCGTGCCACCAGCACTTCCTGGGCGGCCGTTGCACGGGCCAACTCGCGGAGGGAACCCTCGACTCCATCCACTTCCTCGGCGGCCAGCGGTCTCAATCCTTCAAAGGCGAGAAGGCCTTGCAAGAGGCTTTCCCGAACGCTCAAGGCCATCATCTGGACGTCCTCCGAGCCGACGCCCCCGCTCACTCCCGGCTTGGGCACCGCCACGTAGACAGGCGCCGGAGGCACCAGCGCCGCCTGTTTTTTCGGCGGATCGGAAACCGGCAGCCCGATCCGCCAGAGCAGAAGAACGGCCGCCAGGGAGGCCGTCAGCAGGACCAGGAGAGCGCTCCGCGGCTTCGGCCGGCCCACGGAGTAGCTGCGTGAGGACGGCGGCGGCATCGGCGGTATCGGCGACATCGCGGTCGGGACGTGCCAGGGCACTGTCCGGTCTCCGTCCCAGGTGTCCTCATCGTTTTTGAGAGGCGGAGTCCCTCCCGCGAGAACCTCCAGGCGGTCGGCCACCTCGCGCGCGCTCCGGGGGCGGAGCAAGGGGTCCTTCTGCAGGAGGTCGTCCACCAGATCGGAAAGTCCCACCGGAACCGCGGGATCGATCTCCCGGAGAGGCGTCTGGCGATGGTCGCAGATCCGGTTGAGGGTCTCCAGGACCGAGCTGCCCTCGAAGGGGGAGCGGCCGCTCAGGGCCTCGTACAGGAGCGTGCCGAGGGAGAAGAGATCGGAACGATGATCGAGGGGCAGGTTGCGCACCTGCTCGGGAGACATGGAACGGAAGGTGCCCAGCACCCGCCGGCCTTCGGTGAGGGATGTGGCGGCGGTGAAGCTCTTCGCCAAGCCGAAGTCGAGGATCCGGGCCGAGCCTTCCGGGGTGATCATCACGTTCTCGGGCTTGAGGTCGCGATGGAGCATCCCGCGGGCGTGGGCGGCGGCGAGACCCAGGGAGACGTCGCGGCCGACGCGCAGCGCCTCGGACGGGGGCAGGGGACGCCGCGAGATCCGGCTCGCCAGGCTCTCGCCCGCGACGAGCTCCATGACGATGGCGTTCCCGCCGTTCCATTTGAGGATGTCGTGGACCTGGACGATGGCGTGGTGAGAGAGGCCGGCGGCGGCGCGGGCCTCGCGGAGGAAACGTTCGCGGGCCCTGAGGTCCGCCGCCGCTTCCGGACGGATCACCTTGACGGCGACCCACCGTTCGAGACGTCCGTCCCAGGCGCGATAGACCTCCCCCATGCCGCCGGCGCCAAGGCGTCCGTCGATGCGGTAGGGTCCGATCGCCTGCGGAACCGCCTTCATCGGGTCTCCTGCCGTTGGGTTTGGCAGGCAGTGTAGCGCCTTACCGCTTGCTGTACCAGCGAGAAGAAAGGTGTAGGGGCG
>CAXTNS010000875.1:0-2462 GCA_964245465.1 uncultured Thermoanaerobaculia bacterium | reverse complement strand
CAGGGCGAGAGCCGGCAATCCCACGGCTCCTTCGACCAGCCAGTGCAGGGGACCGGGACCGGCTTCTCCGCTCCCCTGCGGGGTGCCGAAGACTCCGGGGACCGCGAGGTTCAGGAGCCCGCCCGGCGCGCCGCCCGGAGCGGTCCTGGGACGGTCGAGGTCCTGCCCTGCCCCCTCGCGGTCGAGCTTCTCCGAGCCCAGCACCGCCTCCGCGACGGGCAGCAGGAAGAAGGAGGTCCCCAGGGCGGCGAGGACGGCCACCAGCAGGAGGAGCGCCACGATGCGGCGGCGTCCCGGGTTCCGGGGTTCCCGGAGGAGCGCGAAGAGCCACCTTCCGCCGAGGACCAGGCAGGCGGTGAAGGCCGTCTCCGGGTGTCCCGACAGGAGGATGTCTCCCAGGGCCAGTCCCAGGAGGAGGCGGGAGCGCAGCTCTCCCGGATCGGCGAGCAGGCGCTCGCTCGCCAGGAACGCAAAGGGGAAGACAGCCATGACCTCCGCGTGCGGGAACAGGCGCCAGACGGCGAGGGAGCCTCCGAACGCGTAGGCCACGGCCGCGAAAAGGGCGGACGGCGAACGGCAGCCGAGTTGGCGAGCGGCGAGGTACGTCCCCCAAAGAGCGAGCAGCAGCTTCAGGAAAGCCCGCAAGGCCTGGGATTCCAAAGGCTCGAAGGGAAGCGACAGGAGCGAGACGAGGCTGAAGGGCGCCGACTGGGCGTTGGCCATCAGCGGATGCCCGGCCCCGGTATAGGGATTGAGCAGCGGCGCCCGGCCCTGAAGCATCTGCCGCCGGGCCTCAGCTTGCCAGGGCAGGAACTGGAGGGTGACATCGTTCAGGCGCCCGCCCCGGACCTTGTAGCCCGCATCCGTGGAATCGACCCAGGGGAGGAGGGGGACGTTGGTGTCGAACGGGCCGTAGACGTGGCCCGTCCGCAACGCCGGCAGCAGGGGCACGAGCGCAAGGACGGCCAGGACGGCGGCCCATCGCCCCTCGATCCGCGGCCGGAACAGGCGGCTCCAGAGGACGAACCCGGCCCCGGCGCAGAGAAGCATCCAGGCGAGCAGGGGCCATTGGAGGGAGAGGGTGGCGGGCATGGTGGGATTTACCGGAGAGGGATTGTAGCGCCGGGCCTCGCCAGGGATTGAAATCCCTGGCGAGGGGATGGGCCATCCCCCACCTGCGCTAGACTGCGCCGTCGTGAGCCGCACAGTGAACCTGGTCCTCGCGTCGGTCACGGCGTTTTTCCTGCTGTTTCCGCTGACCCTCGCCAAGCCCGGCCTGCCGCCTCATTTGAAGGCGGACGAGGCGGCCTATTACCTGAGCGCGCTCAGCCTTGCCCACGACCGCGACCTGCGGGTCGAGGCCAAGGACGTGGACCGGGCTTTCGAGGAGTTCCCCTTCGGTCCAGTCAACAACATGATCGTGATGACCGACGACGGGTGGCACACGGTCTACTTCGGGAAACCCTACATCTACAGCTTCTTCGCGGCCCCGTTCGCGTGGCTGTTCGGCGCCAATGGCCTGGTGTTCTTCAACATGCTGTTGACCATGGCCATGGTGTGGATGGGCTATTTCTATCTGCGCCGGTACAACCCGTCGGGGATCGCGGCCCTGTTCTCGGCCTCGTTCTTCCTGCTGAGCCTGGGGTTCTCCTACGTCTTCTGGATCCAGCCCGAGGTGTTCAGCATGGCGGCCGTGGCGGCGTGCCTGTTCTTCGGCCTGCCGCGGCGGGATGAGTCCGGGCTGCCGGATCTCCGGAGGGAGTTGCTCTGGGCCGCTCTCTCCGGGGCCGTGCTGGTGCTGGCCGCCTACAACAAGCCGATGTTCGCCGCCGTGGGGGTGGCCCCGCTCTGGGCCTATTTCCGCGAGCGGCGTTGGAAGACGATCGGCGCCTGGATGGCGGGCGCCGTCCTGAGCCTGGGGATCGTGGCGGGGATCGCGACCGCTCTCACGGGCCATCCGTCGGCCTATCTCGGCGTCCGCCGCCAGGGGGTGACGCTCTGCGAGCCGGGCAAGGTGCCCATCGCCCCAGAGGTCACCAAGGCCACGGGAGGCGTCGCCGTAGCCCATTCGACGACCGGCAACGCCTGGACGTGGCTGGTCCGCAAGCCGGATGTGACCCCTTATGAGATGGCCGAGAACATCGAGTATTTCCTGGTGGGACGGCACACGGGGATGCTCGTCTACACGCCGTTCGCGGGGCTGGCCGTGCTTCTTTTCCTGCTACGGGGACGCCGGTCCGGCGAGCGGTGGGTGCTGCTCGCGGCGGTGTCGGGCGTGGCGCTCTTCTTCCTGATCTCCATCGCCTGGAACTGGCAGGGGGGCGGCGGGTTCGTGGGCAACCGGTATTTCATCAGCGTCATCCCGGCCTTTCTCTTCCTGGTGACCGAGATCCGTCCGCGCTGGCTGGTGCTTGTGGGTTGCGCGGCGGCGGGGCTCTTCCTGGCTCCCCTCCTTTTCACGC
>CAXTNS010000874.1:0-2462 GCA_964245465.1 uncultured Thermoanaerobaculia bacterium | reverse complement strand
CCGGTGACGGTTCCGGGACCACCGATCCTCATCGGCGCCGTGGGCCACGACGAGGCCGGGGATCGGCTCCACCGGATACGTGGCCCACCAGTTCACGGCCAGCGACGGCTCGCCGCCGCGCGAGGCGAGTTCCCAGACGGTGAAGGCCCGCCGCCGGTTGGCCAGGATGGGCCGGTACTCGGCCAGGCCCAGGGGCACCGCAACCCCGCTCCACCAGGCCCGCAGAGGGCCGTTGCGGGCGAGCGGGGTCTTCACCCCCAGGGGCAGGAAGCTGTCGAGCGAGGAGACGCCATGGTCCGGCCCCGGCACACCGGTGGCCACCGCGGTCCAGAAAGACGCCGGGGGCTCGGCCTTCCGTTGGTACGTGAGCACCCGCCCCTCGCGGGCCAGCCGGGCCAGCGCGGGCAGCTCACCCAGGTTCATCAGGTACTCGGCCTCCTGGGGCAGCACGCCGTCGATGCCCAGGAGCAGCACCCGGTCGCCCGGCCCCGTGGGCAGGGCCGCGGGCGCCTGGACGGGCGCTCCGCGCGCGGAGAACGCCGAAACCACGGCCGGCACGGTGAGCAGGGCGATGGCGGAGAGGATGGCGAGCCCCAGCCAGCGCCGGGAGAACAGCCGCCCCAGCGGCGCCTCCTCGGTGAAGCGGATGGCCAGCGTCAGGAGCCCCTGGTAGACGAGCTTGATCAGCCCGTAGACGACCAGCGGCGTGGCGAGGGCGAGGATCGCGATCATCCCCCGCGGCAGCCGTCCTTCCGCCAGCACCTCCTGGCCCATCCGCAGCGCGAAGGCCAGCAGCCCCGCCCCGGCCGCCAGCGCCACGATCAGCGAGAGCGTCTCGATGCGCCGCACGTGGTAGAGCCGGATGACCAGCAGGATCACCCCGCAGAGCGCCAGGAAGGCGAGGCCGGTGGCGATGGAGATCGGCGGGAACAGGTGGAGGACCAGGGCTCCCAGGTCGAGCGGGCTCGCCGTCAGGTTGCCGTTGGCGACCGCCAGCGCCAGCGCCAGCACGAGCGCCAGCGCCAGCCCCGAGAGCAGCCCCACCTTGGCCGTGAGCAGGAGCAGGGTCCGCGCCGTCTGCCGCGGGCGTAGCGCGTCCTGAAGCAGGAAGCGCTCGAACCCGTGGTCGAGATAGCCGAGCCGGCGCAGCTCGGAGCGGACCCCGTCGAGGTCTTGGCCGGGAGGCGTCATCCGCGGGTAGTGTAACCCCTACCCCGCGACCGCCTCTCTTTCCAGGAAGAAATCCATCAGCTCCGAGGAAGAGCTCTCCATCTCGATCCCCAGGTGCTGGATCTTCTGGCTCAGGTAGTTGAACATCCAGGCCGCCGGCACGGCCACCACGAGGCCCAGGGCGGTCGTCAGCAACGCCTCGGCGATCCCCTGGGAGACCGTGGTGAAGCCGCCGGCCCCGCCGCTCGCCGCGATGTCGCGGAAGGCGTGGACGATGCCGATCACCGTGCCGAAGAGGCCGATGAAGGGGGAGGTGGTGGCGATGGTCGCGAGGCTGCCCACGCCGCGGGAGAGCTCGTTCGTGGTCTGCACGGCCGTGCGCTGGAGGGCCCGGCCCGCGGCCTCGATCACCTCGGCCGAGGAGAGGCCTCGGGCGCTCTTCTGCTGGAAGGTCTGAAGCCCGGCCGAGATCACCCGCGCCACGTGGCTGTGGGGAAACCGGCGGGCGGCCTCGATGGCCGGCACGGGCTGCCCCTCCGTGAGATGCGGGCTCACCGTGCGGGCGAAGGCGAGCGACTGCCGGCGCGCCCGGGCCAGCACGAACAGCCGCTCCAGAGAGACGCCGAGGGACCAGACGGACAGGAAGGCCAGGAGGACGATCACCACGAGGCCCGTGGTGCTGATGCCGCCTCCCGCCAGACCGAAAAGCTCGATGGAACCGTTCACGCGAGTGCTCCTTTCCAGCCCGAAGGCTGCGGATCCTGCTGGTATCGGATCGGGAGCGCTCCCCTCGTCTGATTTAGAGGGGCGGGACGGCGTTTTGGTTCCAAGGACAGCAAGGACACCCGGGACTTCAAGGACGACAGAGGTCCTTGGTGTCCTTGGCGTCCCTGCTGTCCTTGCTTCTAGCGGGACCTGTGCTGAACGAAATGGGCGAGATCACGGAGGGGATCGGCCTTGCGGCCCAGGGGAGCCAGGGAGTCGACGGCGAAGCCGAGCAGCTCCGCGGCCAAGGCCTGGGCGCCGGCGACGCCGAGGAGCCGGACGAAGGTGACCTTCTTCTCGTCTTTCCCGGTGGCTTTGCGCGTCTCCTCCGGCGTGCCGAGCACGTCGAGCAGGTCGTCCGAGATCTGAAAGGCGAGCCCCAGGTTCTTGGCGAAGCGGGCGATCACCTCCAGGTCTCTCCGGCGGGCGTCGGCGGCCAAGGCCCCGAGCTCTCCGGCGGCCAAGAAGCGGGCCCCCGTCTTGTGGCAGTGGGCGTTCACCACCACGTCCAGGGACAAAACCACCGG
>CAXTNS010000873.1:1288-2473 GCA_964245465.1 uncultured Thermoanaerobaculia bacterium | reverse complement strand
CGCCATCACCCGCCCGCGCCTGCGCGTGCCCTCGCGCATCCTCGATCCGGACTCGGCCCGGCTCCTCGCCGAGTTCCGCTCGCCGACCACGGTCGCCGAGGCCGTGATCCGCTACTGCCGCGAGCGGGGGACCGATCCGGAAGCGACCCTCACGGAGGCCTATCCGCTCCTCGACCGCCTGTTCGGCGCCGGCTTCCTGGTGTCCGAGGGCTCGGCGGGCGCGGAGGTCATCGAGCCCTCGCTCGCTCCGGGCGAGGAGATCGCCGGCTTCCGGGTGCTCGAATGCGTTCAGGTGCTCGACGACACCGAGCTCCACCAGGTCCGCCGGGAGGAGGACGGCCGGACGGCGGCGCTCAAGCTGGAGCGGACCGGGGGCGTTACGAAAGGGGCCCTGGAGCGGGAGGCGGCCGTGCTGGCCCATCTGGACGGCTCCGTCTCCCCCCGCCTGATGGCAGCGGGCACCGCCGACGGCCGGAGGTATCTCGCCACGGAATGGACCGCGGGGATCGACGCCGCCATGGCCGCGGCTGAGCTGCGGCAGGCCGGCTCGCCGGGAGGTCTGCTCGCTCTCGCCTTGGCCGTGGCCCGTGCCTACACGCTCCTTCACGAGCGTGGCGTGGTGCACGGCGACGTCCACCCGCGCAACGTCCTGATCACGGCGGCCCGCGAAGCCGTCCTCCTGGACTTCGGGTATGCCCTGCTCAGAGATTGGCAGGACGAGCCCGAACGGGGCGGGGTCGGCTTCTTCTTCGAGCCCGAATACGCAGCGGCGGTCCTGGCCGGGGAGCGTCCACCACGGGTCTCGCCGGCCGGAGAGCAGCACGCCGTGGCGGCTCTGCTCTACCTGTTGATGACGGGCTCCCACTACCGTGACTTCTCTCTCGGACGGGACGAGATGCTGCGGCAGATCGCCGGAGAGCCGCCGCTGCCGTTCGTGGAACGGGGCGCCGAGCCGTGGCCTGAGGTGGAGGCCGTGCTGGCGCGGGCTCTCGCCAAGGATCCGGACCAGCGGTTCCCTTCCGTGACGGCGCTGGCGGATGCCCTCGCCGACGTCCCGCCGCGAGACGCCCGACCACGCCCGGCGGGTATCTCCCGGGCGGAAGCCCTGCTCACCCGGGTGACCGAGCGCGCGGGGCTGGAAGGGACCCTGCTGGCGGAGACCCTGCCGCCGCCCCGCGCCTCCGT
>CAXTNS010000873.1:0-1278 GCA_964245465.1 uncultured Thermoanaerobaculia bacterium | reverse complement strand
CCTCCGTCAAGGGCGGCGCGGCGGGCATCGCCTGTGCGCTCTACCGCGTGGCCGCGGCCCGTGAGGACGCCGGCCTGCTGTCCCTGGCGGACGTCTGGGTGGAGAAGGCGGCGCGGGAAGAGGGGGACGAGGCCTACTTCAAGCGCGACGGTGACAGCGGGGATCCCGGCGGTAGTGGCGGCAGTGGCATTCTCCCCGAGGTGGTCGGCCCGGTCTCCATTTACCACAGCCCCACGGGGACCCGTTACGTCCAGGCGGTCGTCGCCTACGCCCTGGGCAACCCGGGGGCGCAGCGCCAGGCCGTGAAGGCGCTCGTGGCCGGAGCGCGCCAGCCGTGCCTCAACCCCGACCTCGCTCTGGGCCGTTCCGGTGTGCTGCTCGCCTCGGCCCTGCTGCTCGACACCTTGAACGGCGATCCGCCGCCGGAATTGAGGGAGCTTGGGGAGGAAACTCTCGCCGGGATCTGGGAGGAGATCGACGCGCTGCCGCCCATCCCCGTCTGCGCCGAGCGTCCGAACCTCGGCATCGCGCACGGCTGGGCCGGCTATCTCTATGCCACGCTCCAGTGGTGCCGGGCCGCGGCGCGTCCGCTGCCGCCGCGCCTGGGCGAGAGGCTGGCAGAGCTGGGCGGCTGCGCCCAGCCTCGGGGACGGGGGCTCTGCTGGCCCTGGTACGGCGAGAACGGCACCTCTCACGGCACCATGCCGGGATGGTGCAATGGCAGCGCGGGCTTCGTCTTCCTCTGGACGCTCGCCCACCGGCAGCTCGGAGATCCCGCTTTCCACACCCTGGCTGAAGGGGCGGCCTGGAACGCCTGGGAGGATCCCGGCGGCCCCGCCAACCTCTGCTGCGGCTTTGCAGGCCGCGCCTACGCCCTGCTCCATCTTTTCAAACACAGGGATGGAGGGGAGGAGTGGCTCGCCCGTGCCCGGAACCTGGCCGAACGGGCCGCCCTCGCCTTCGAGCAGGGAGGCGCGGAGACGCCCCACGGCCTGTTCTGGGGCGAGGCCGGCGTGGCGGCCCTCGCCGCCGACCTGGCCCGGCCCGAAGGGGCGGCGTTCCCGTGCTTCGAGGAGGAAGGCTGGTAGCCCTTGATCCGCACCACCGTCTCGCACTACCAGATCCTCGAACACCTCGGGGGCGGCGGCATGGGCGTCGTCTACAAGGCGCGGGACCTGAAGCTCGGCCGCTTGGTGGCCCTGAAGTTCCTCGCCAGCCAGCGGGGCGCTCCGGAAGAGGAGAGGCGGCGGTTCCTGCGCGAGGCCCAGGCCGCTTCTC
>CAXTNS010000872.1:0-2474 GCA_964245465.1 uncultured Thermoanaerobaculia bacterium | reverse complement strand
CTGCATGTCAAGCCTGCTCCCTCTCTCATCCCAACGCGCAAAAGATCGAGCAACCTGTCCAGATCACTTGACAGGCCCAAGCTCAAACAGGTCTGTTACTTACGGGGACTTGCCTCCCGGAGCGCCAGATCGCTTGCCACGAACGGCTGCCGGCGGAGAGACCCCCTAGCGCGCCAAACTTCAGCCCTTCAGTGATTTACCTCTGCGGTCGCAGGCTGGCAGGGCGCTTGCCCTATCGCGGCCCACCATGGCCAGACCATTTCTTTGGCTTCGAGGTTGACACATGTCAGATCTGACATCTATACTCTCTGCGAGAAGGGACGGGGACAAGCCGCTCGTATGGCTGCATGGCGAGATCAAGACTCCACCCATGTCGTTGCTGGCCCGCTTGGAAGCGGGTGAGCTCTTGAGACGCCTGCAACGGGGAGAGCTCCTCTCGATGCCGGCATCGCGCCCCATGCCCTCGATCGGTCCCCGCTGCCACGAGCTGCGAATCGGGGACGTTGACGTGACTTGGCGGATCTTCTACAGAATCGACCCGGATGCCATCGTGATCCTGGCGGTCCTCAAGAAGAAGACCGTGACGACTCCGAGGGCGGTGCTTCGGGCTTGCCAGCTCCGTCTTGCCGAGTATGACCAGATTGGCTAGGAGGTACTGCTATGGACAAAGAGAAGAAGGCTCGTCTCAAGGCGCATGGCTGGGAAATCGGATCGACGGAAGAATTCCTCGGCCTGACATCCGAGGAGGCTGTCTACATCGAGCTCCGGCTCAAGCTCAGCGATGCGGTCCGCGAATACCGAAAGAAGAAGCACCTGACCCAGGCGCAGCTTGCCGAGCTCCTCCAGTCGAGCCAGAGCCGCGTGGCAAAGGTCGAAGCCGCCGATGAGTCGGTGTCGCTGGATCTTCTCATTCGCTCGCTTCTCATCCTTGGAGCCACGCTTCAGGAGCTTGGGAAGGTAATCAGCGGTAGGGTTGCCAGGGCCGCGTAACATCCGGGTCGAACTTAACGTGCTGTTACGTCCGAACCCTGGAAGGACGTGGATCTGGGGGAGGCTCCATTGCTGACCTGGAGTTGACGGACCTACCCGGCCCAACGGGCCGGCAGAGCGGAGCCCAGGGCTGAGTTCTCGCGACCCCTTGGGCCGCAAAGGCCGCAGGCCGGACTGGCCTCGTCCGGGGCGAGCCGGAGGAGCCGAGCGGGACGGTCCCCGGGCTTCTCTTTACCGCGCCCTCGCGGTCTCGGCGATCTCCCAGAGCCGGCTGGGCTTCAGGGGGATCTCCAGGATCTCCAGGCCGGGGATGGCCAGCGCGTTCTCCACGGCCTGGGCGAAGAGGGCGCCGACGGGGATGGCGCCGGCCTCGCCCGCTCCCTTGGTGCCGAGGAAGTTGAGGGGCGAGGCGGTCTCTTCGTGGCCGACTTCCACCCGCGGCACGTCGAGGGCCGTGGGGAGGAGGAAGTCCATGAAGGAGGCGTTCAGGAGCTGACCGTTGTCGTCGTAGACGAGCTGCTCGTAGAAGGCGTTGCCGATGCCCTGGGCCACGCCGCCGTGTACCTGACCGTCCACCAGCATGGGGTTGAGCACCACGCCGCAGTCGTGGACCACGACGTATTTCTGGACCTTGACGGCGAAGGTCTCGGGGTCCACCTCGAGGATGCAGGCGTGGCAGCCGCTCGCCGTGGCGCCGCGGTGGGGGCCGAAGTAGCGGGTGGCCTCCAGGCCCGGCTCGGTGCCCGGCTTGACGGCGCCCCGCATGGGGTTGGCGATCTTCGCCAGCTCGCCGAGGGGGATCGAGCGGCTGGGATCCCCATGGACCCGGGCTATTCCCGCCACCAATTCGATCTGGTCCTCGATGACCTCCAGGCGCTCGGCCGCGAGCCGGATCGCCTTCTCGCGGACGGCCTTGGCGGCTTCGTTCGTGGCATTGCCGGCCACGACGGCGCCGCGGCTGGCGAAGGTGCCGGTGCCCCAGTGGAACTGGTCGCTGTCTCCGGTGACCACGTCCACGTCCTCCACCTCCACCCCGAGCTGCTGGGCCGCCACCTGGGCCAGGACGGTGAAGTGCCCCTGGCCCTGGGTGCCGATGCCGGTGACCACCGTCACCTTGCCGCTGGCCTGGACCTGGACGCGCGCTCCCTCGAACGGGCCGATGCCGGTACCCTCGACGTAGGCAACGACGCCGATGCCCACGGACCGGCCCTCGGCCCGCAGGCGCGGCTGCTCCTCGCGGATGAATTTCTCGTAACCGATCATGTCGAGGGTCTTCGCGAGGACGGGCGCGTAGTTGCCGCTGTCGTAATAGAGCGGGGCGAAATCCTGATAGATGATCACGTGGTCGTGCGGGAATTCGTCCGGTGTCAGGAAGTTGCGCCGGCGCAACTCGATGGCGGCGATGCCGCGCGCGCGGGCGGCGAGGTCCATCAGCCGTTGGATCACCCAGACGCCGTGCTGGCGGCCGGCGCCGCGGTTTGGGG
>CAXTNS010000871.1:2184-2488 GCA_964245465.1 uncultured Thermoanaerobaculia bacterium | reverse complement strand
CCCCGGAGGTCCAGTCGCTGCGCGAGTGGCTGGCCACCAACGGCTACCGCCTCCGCCTCGGCCTCCAGGGTGCCGAGTCGAGCCTGCTCTCCGACTCTTCGTTCCTCCAGGGCAACGTCCAGGCCAAGGCCATCCGTACACTCGGCGAGCGCAACCGGATTATCGGCAGGGCCGAATTCGGTTATACCCAGACGGACGAGTTCCGCGAGCTGCCTCCCCGCTTCCGCTTCTTCGCGGGCGGCGACCAGAGCGTGCGCGGCTTCGCCTACCAGGCGCTGGGACGGGAGGATGAGGACGGCAACAT
>CAXTNS010000871.1:1397-2120 GCA_964245465.1 uncultured Thermoanaerobaculia bacterium | reverse complement strand
GTCTGATGGTGGCGAGCCTCGAATACGAGATCCGGTTCCTGGAGAAGTGGGGCGCCGCCGTGTTCTACGACACGGGCAGCGCCTCGGAGTCCTTCGGCGGCAAGCTCGCCCGCGGCGCCGGCCTCGGCGTGCGCTGGCGCTCGCCCATCGGACCCATCCGCGCCGACGTGGCCTGGGCTCTCTCGGAAGAAGACCGCCCCATTCGATTCCATCTCAACATCGGCCCTGATTTGTGAGCAGTAATTATGAGCCCGGAAAATCCGAATCTCCCGGTCACTGACAACCCCGCGCCCGCCGTGCCGCCCCCTCCTAAACGGCGCCGGCGCTGGCTGCGCTGGACCCTCGGCTTCCTCTTCGTGATCCTCCTTCTGGTGGGCTTGCTCGTGGGCCTCGTCTGGTACGGCGTCTCCACGGAGAAGGGCACCGGCATGCTCCTCTCCCGGCTGGGCGGCTTCCTGCCCGGCGAGCTGACGATCGGCTCCCAGCACGGCCCCCTCCTTGGGCCGCTCGACCTGCGCGACGTCCACTACCGCACGCCGGAAGGCATGGACGTGCGCCTGAAGCGGGTCGAGCTTCAGTGGGACGCCGACAAGCTGCGCAGCAAGCAACTGGACGTGCAGCGCCTGCACGCCGATGGCATCCGCATCGCCCTTCCCCCCGCCAAGGAAGAGGAGGAGCCCGAGGACGGCCGGCTGGTCGATGTCCACCTGCCGGTCAACATCA
>CAXTNS010000871.1:0-1387 GCA_964245465.1 uncultured Thermoanaerobaculia bacterium | reverse complement strand
GACCTGTCGGCCACGCTGCTGCAGTGGATCAGCAAGGTCTACCAGCACGTGATCGAGGCGGTGCCCAACGAGGCCCGCGAGGTCCGCGGGATCCGCACCGTGTACGCCCCGGTGGACACCATCGGCTGCGTGGAGATCGTGCGCGCCGGCCAGCCTCCCTTCAAGCTGAGCGAAATCGCCCTGGACGCCAGAAGCGAGCGCGCCCAGGACGTCTTCCACGTTCGCAGCCTGCGCGTGGACGGCCCTACTTTCAAGCTGCGCGCTGAAGGGGACCTGACCCCCGTGGGCGCCTATCCGGTCGATCTCCGGGCCCAGGCCACGTACGACGACGCGCAGTACCCGCCCTTCGTGGTCTCCGGCGCCTTCAACGGCACCCTGGAGAAGCTCGGGGTGGACGCCCGCCTGGCCCAGCCTTTCGACGCCCGGGTGACCGGCAACGTTATCGCTCCCATGCGCGAGTTGGAGATGGACCTGGCCGCCCAGGTGCGGGGGTTCGAGGCCAAGAAGATCAATCCCGAATGGCCCGTGGCGCGGGTCACCCAGGGCAACGTCAAGATCAAGGGCAAGCTCGACGACTTCACCTCCGAGGGCAAGGTCACGGGCGCCTACGAGGACTACGGCTCGGGCGAGGCCACCTACCGGCTCGCCCGGCGCGGTGAGGACTTTTTCTTCGAGTACCTGAACCTGCGCACGGAGAGCGGCGCCGCCCTGAATGCCAAAGGTACCGTTGGTACGGGAAACGACCGCACGGGGAACAAGGACCTGAGCCTCGACCTGGTCGCCGACTGGCGCCAACTCTCCTGGCCTCTCAAGGGTGGTCCTCCGGTAGTCGCGAGCCGCTCCGGCGAGGCCAAAATCCAGGGCACGCTGGCGGACTACCGGCTGGACCTCGACGCGCAGCTCTCCGGCCAGGACATTCCGCCGGGCCGCTGGGTGCTGTCCGGACGGGGGAGCAAGGAGAAGATGGAGATCCGTTCCCTGCGGGGAGACGTGCTGCGTGGGCGGCTCGCCGCCGCCGGCACGGTCTCCTGGAAGCCACAGGTCACGTGGCGGGTGCGGCTCTCCGGGGACGGGATCAACCCCGGAGCCCAATATCCCGAGTGGCCGGGAAGACTCGCCTTCACGGCGACCAGCGACGGCGTGCTCCGCGACGCCGGCCCCTACGGCCGGGTGGACCTCACGAAGCTCGACGGCAACCTGCGGGGCAATCCGGTCGCCGGAGTGGCCCAACTGGAGATGGCGGGAGAACGCTATCGCCTGCCCCGGCTCAACCTCCGCTCGGGCACGGCCCAAGTCACCGCCGCCGGCACCTTCACGACGAAACCTCAGCTCTCGTGGCAGGGGCGCCTCGCCGGCCAGGGGATCAACCCCGGAGTCCTGAATCCCG
>CAXTNS010000870.1:0-2490 GCA_964245465.1 uncultured Thermoanaerobaculia bacterium | reverse complement strand
GGAGGACGGCCACGTGAAGTCCAGGCTCTGCCCGTCCGCCACCCTGCCCCCAAGGTTACCGTTCTCGGCGAAGGACTGTTCGCCTGGGTGCGGAATCTCCTCGCGAGCCTGGGAATTTCAGGGATGGCCAAGGAGGGGACCTCCATTGATCCTGACGGTGCCAAGAAACCTGAGGGCATGTCGATCGATCCGGACGGCAGCCTCAGTGACGAAGGCATGTCGATCGATCCCAACGGCCGGAGGTGAGAGCTCTGGAGGCCAGAGGAGATTCTCTGGCCTCCACTTTTCCCCTCCACAGGTGTCACGAAACGGTGTCTTGGTGCGACTTTACAGATCAAGGAGGGATCTGCATGGTCGATCGGGACCGTCTGGGGGGAGAAGGATCAGAGGAAGCTCACCTGTCGTTGGAGGCGCTGGCGAAGTGGATTGCGGGTAGGCTGGAGCACGACGAGGTACGCCGTGCCGTGATCCCACACCTCTTGTCCACATGCGCAGTTTGCCGGGAACGGTACGCGGAGATCAAGCGCCTTCAGAAAGAGGTGGGTCACTGGGATGAGGAAGTCGCCGTCTTCGAAGGCCGTCTCGCTCCGGAGTTGTGGTCCCAGATTGCCGGCCGACCCTTTCCGGAGCAATTGGAAGAGCTTGAACGGAATGAGGAGATGCACGTCTGGGCGCTCTGCCAACTTCTCCTGATAAAGAGCCGGGAGGCGACCTTCAACGAGCCTGTCCAGGCGTTGGAACTGGCAAACCTGGCGCTCCGCGTCGTCCAGCACCTCGGAGAGGCGTATGACTCGAACTGGGTGACAGACCTGCACGCCCGCTGCTTCGCCTATCTGGGAAATGCCCGCCGGGTACTCGGAGAGCTGAGGAGTGCGGAAGACGCATTCCTGAATGCCGAGGACTGTCTGGCTCGAAGTGCGACGGGTAATGTTGAGATTTGGGCTGAAGTCTGGAACCTGAAATCCTCTTTACGCCGGGCTCAGCGGCGGCTAGACGAGGCTCTGCTCACAGTCGAGAAGGTTCTCGGGCTGTATCGCGAAACCGGGAATGTGCACGGAGTGGAGAAGTCCATCCTAAAAAAATCCAAGATTCTCGAAGAAATGGGCCGCTTAGATGAGGCGATCAGCTTGCTTAACCAGTTTACGGAGGAGGTTGATCGTACCAATGGACCCCAACTCTTCATCTATGGCCGCTTCAACCTGCTGAGCTGCCTCACCGCAGCGGAACGTTACGAAGAAGCCCAGCAACTTCTCCCTGAAATCAAGGAGTTCCTCCAAGGCAAGGCACCATCGCTCGATGTCGTTCGGCTGCGCTGGATGGAGGGCCTCATCGACCTCGGCCTCGGCCGTCTCGGACCTGCCGAAGCCGCCTTCCGGGAGGTCCGCCAGGAGTTCCTGGCCCGCGAAATGGGCTATGACGCGGCGCTGGTCTCTCTCGACCTCGCCCGCCTTTTGGCCCAGGAAGGCTGCGTAGACGACCTCAAGCGCTTGGCGTCGGAGCTGATGCCCATCTTCGAATCGCGGGATGTGCACCGCGAGGCCATCGTCACCCTCCTGCTCTTCCAGCGCGCCTGCGAAGAGGAACGGGTAACCGTGGACCTGGTGCGAAAATTCGCCAGTTCTCTAAGGAGAGAGCGGCGGGGGAATGGAGGGGTCTGAGGAGAGGAGGGGGGACCCCGTCTTGCCTTCCCTTCCCAAAATCGGTATAAAAACGCCACCTTTTCGTGCCGCCGGTTCCGGCGCACCCCCTCTCCTTTCCACGAGGAAGGAGAGGTCATGGACCCATTGGAAGAACGGAGCTTCTGCCCGCGGACGAGGCGGGAGAAGGCTTTTCAGGCTGCCTGGGAAGATCTGGTGGAGCGCTACGGCTCCCTGTTGCGGGCTCAGGTGCGGCGGGCGTTGCTCAACGCGAGGCTGACGCCCTACGAAGATCTGGTGGAGGAGCAGGTGCAGGAGATCTACTACCGCCTGCTCCTGGGAGGTCCGAGGAGGCTGCGCCTCCTGCGGCGTTGGAGCGATGGGCGGGTCGTGGCCTATCTCTGCCGGATGGCCGAGAACGTGGTGGTCGACGAAGTGCGGGCCAAAGCCGCCGTGAAGCGCGGAGAGGGCTGGGGGTTCTGGTGGGACGATGGGCTCGCCGGGATCCCCAGGCACGCGGTGGACCCGCGGGGCACACCCGAGGAGCAGGCCCTGCTGTCGGAGCGCCGTCGCTTGGTGCTCCGGGGCTGCCGGCGGATGGCCCGGTCGATGATGGACGAGGAGGACCGCGGACGCTGTCTGCGCGTCGTGAGGGCCGAGAATGGAGCGCTGGCCGCGAGCACGGTGGACACGTTGGTCCACCGCGCCCGGCGGCGGCTCGCCCGGGGCGGCGTCGAGCTGCCGAGCCGGCGGCCTACGGGACGTCCGAGATCCGCGAGGCCGCCGCTGGTATCATCGCCGCCATGATCCGCGTCTTCACTGATTCCGCCTGCCTCGACCACCTTCCCCCTCT
>CAXTNS010000869.1:0-2490 GCA_964245465.1 uncultured Thermoanaerobaculia bacterium | reverse complement strand
GACGTTCGGAATGGGCGTACGGGCGGAGGAGAGCTTCCCCGCTCAGGTGGCCCGGCTCGCGACCAGCACGACCGGGCGGCCCGTCGAAGCCCTGAACCTGGGATTGCCGGGCTACAACATACTCAACGAGATCGCCACGCTCGACTTCTTCTACGACCGTCTCCGTCCCGACGCCGTGGTGATCTGTCCCACGATGAACGATGCGGACAGCTCGGCCAACATCCTGCCCAACGGCTCGCCGACGCGGATGGGGATGGAACGCGAGGGCTTTGGATCGGACCATCCGCTGGTCTTCCCCCGGCTCGTGGACTCCTACCGGTTCCGTTCCCGCTGGCGCCGCAACTTTGACGAGATTCGCTCCCTGGAAGAGCGCCTGCGGGCGCGGGGCGTGCCCCTGCTCATCTACTTCGCGGCCCGTTGGGAGGAGCCCTTCGCCCACGCGCTGATCCAGGGCTCCGGCGTCACCTCGCCTTACGTGGTGACGCCCCGCGGTCTCACCACGATGCGCTGGCGCAACCCGTCCCCCTTCTTCCACGGTACCCCGGCGGCCAACCGGCTCTATGCGCACATGGTCTACCGGGGCCTGGCCGGGATGCTGGGCTGGCCGGCGCCTCCTCCGGCGGAGACCAAGGAGGCCGATGCCGTCCCCGTTGACCGCTCATCCCTCGCAGGGGCCGAAGCGGAGGCGGAGAAGATCCTCGCGAAGGAGACGGAGAAGATCCCCGACCGGTACGTCCCCGGCCAGGACTCCCTCTTCCAGTGCACGGGACCCATGGACTGCAAGACCGGTCTCGCCGGCAAGGCCACCAGCGTGCTCGTACGGCGGCGGGCCGGCGCCACCTCGATCCGGGTCGCCCTGCGGCGTCTGCAGAACGCGCCGTCGATCCTGCCGCTCCCCGTGCGCGTCTCGATTCCTTCAAAGGAGGGGGAAACCGAGGTCCGGGCCGTGCTCACGGCAAAGGGTCCCGATCCCTTGACCGTCTCCGTGCCCATCCCCGCCGGCGTGCCCGCGGGCGCGGCCCTGGACGTCACCGTCCGCGCGGAGCGGGCCGTCTCGGCGCCCGCCGTTCTGGCTCCCCGCTCGCTCTACGTCGCCGGAATCGAGCAGAATGGAGAGGCGCCATGAAACGCCTCGCAACCGCCTTCATTCTCATTGCCGTCCTCGCCGCCATGGCGCTCTTCCTCGTCTCCTCCAGGCATCGGGAGGCGCGCCCGAGGAATGTCGTCTTCATCCTGGTCGACACCCTGCGGGCCGACCGCCTGGGCACCTACGGCTACGGCCGGCCGACCAGCCCCAACGTGGACGCTTTCGCCCAAGAGGCCGTGAAGTTCGACGACGCCCGCAGCCAGGCCTCGTGCACCTTCCCCTCGGCCAACTCCATCCTGACCTCGCGCTGGCCCGCGGCCTTCCTCGGCCAGCCCAACCAGGCTCTGGGGATTCCGGAAGGCATCCCGTCGCTGGCCGAGATCCTCCACACCCACGGCTACCGCACGATCGCCGTGTCGGCCAGCGCCGTGGTGCGCAGCACTCCCAGCCGCTTCAACCCCACGGCGGGCTACGGCCGGGGCTTCGACGTGTTCCAGGAAGACTGCGTCTGGAAGTCCGCCGCCTGCGTCAACCGCCAGGCCGCGCCGTTCCTGAAGCGGGGCGAGCAGCCCCTCTTCCTCTATCTCCATTACATCGACCCGCACGGCCCCTACCAGCCGCCCAAGACCTGGCGCCACAAGTTCGCCACCGGCCAGCCGGACAAGAAGTGGGTGCGCATCGGCGACGCCAACCCCATCGGCGACTGGCTCTACAAGGGCAAGGAGAACCCCGGCTTCACCCCCGTGGACCTGAAGCACCTCCAGGACCTCTACGACGAGGAGATCGCCTTCTTCGACGAGCACTTCGCCGAGCTGATGGACTCCCTGCGCTCCTCGGGCCTGATGGAGGACTCCATCGTCGTCTTCGCCTCGGACCACGGCGAGGAGTTCCTGGAGCACGGCCACATCAAGCACTGCCGCACGGTCTTCGACAACTCGATCCACGTGCCGATGCTCCTGAAGATCCCCGGCGTGGACGCCGGGACGGTCTCCGCGCCCGTCCAGAACCTCGACCTCGTCCCCACCATCCTCGACTACCTGGGGATCGGCACGGGCGGCTACGTCTTCGAGGGAAAGAGCCTGCGGCCGGTCCTGGAGGGGAACGACCGCACCGAGCTTCAGTACGCCCTCCAGGGGACCTTCCGCAGCGCCTCGGACGGCCGCTACAAGCTGATCCAGGACCTCGCCGCCGGCACCGCCTCGCTCTATGACCTCGACGCCGACCCTGGCGAGAAATCAGACGTCCTCCGCCGCGAGCGCCGAGCCTACTTCCGCCTGCGCGACGCCCTCACCGGCTGGATCGCCAAGGCCGAGGGCCAGGGAACCGGGGACGAGAGCGTCCGCAAGGCCAGGGAGGCGGAGGAGAGGCTGCGGTCGCTGGGGTACATCGAGTGAACCCTACCC
>CAXTNS010000868.1:705-2491 GCA_964245465.1 uncultured Thermoanaerobaculia bacterium | reverse complement strand
GGGTCGTACTCCTGGGACTCCAGGTTCGCGAGGATCTCGCTCGCCCGGTCGATCACCCCGCCGGGCAGGCCGGCCAGGCGCGCAACATGGAGGCCGTAGGATTTGTCGGCGCTCCCGGGCACCACGCGGCGCAGGAAGACGATCCGCTCCTCCCACTCCTTCACGGCCATGGTGCGGTTGACCACCCGGGGCAGCAGCGAGGCCAGCTCCGTCAGCTCGTGGTAATGGGTGGCGAACAGGGTCTTCGGCTTGCGGTGCTCGTGGAGGTACTCGACGATGGCCCAGGCGAGCGACAGGCCGTCGAAGGTGGCCGTGCCGCGCCCGACCTCATCAAGAATGACCAGGCTCCGGTCCGTGGCGTGGCGCAGGATGTTGGCCGTCTCGATCATCTCCACCATGAAGGTGGACTCGCCGCGGGCGAGGTCGTCCGAGGCGCCCACGCGGGTGAAGATGCGGTCGCAGACGCCAATGATGGCTTCGTCGGCGGGCACGAAGCTGCCGGCCTGGTCCATGAGGACTATCAGGGCCACCTGGCGCAGGTAGGTGGACTTGCCGCCCATGTTGGGGCCGGTCAGCAGCACGATCTGCGAGGTCTCGCCGTCCAGCTCCGCGTCGTTGGGCACGAAGGCGTCCCGGCTCGCCTGCTCCACCACCGGGTGGCGCCCTTCGCGGATGACGACCGGCCCGCCGGACACCGCCATCTTCGGACGGACGTAGCGCTGGCGCGCCGCCACCTCGGCGAAAGAGGCCAGGGCGTCGAGCGTGCCCACGGCGGCGGCGAGCGCCGTCAGCGCCGGGGCCTCGGCGGCGATCCTTTCCACCAGCTCGCGGAAGAAGCGCTGCTCCAGCTCGATCTGTTTTTCTTCGGCCGACAGGATCTGCTCTTCCAGCTCCTTGATCTCGGGCGTCACGTACCTTTCGGCGTTGACCAGGGTCTGCTTGCGGATGTAGTCCGCCGGCACCCGCTCCTGGTTGGCGCGGGTGACCTCCAGGTAGTAGCCGAAGACCTTGTTGTAGCGGATCTTGAGCGAGGCGATCCCCGTGCGCTCGCGCTCCCGGGCTTCGAGGGCCAGGATGTGGCGCTTGCTGTCGCGGGTCAGGGAGCGGTAGCGGTCCAGCTCCTCGTCCACCCCGGCGGCGATGACCCCCCCGTCCTGGAGGTTGGGGGCCGGGGACGCCTCCAGCCTGCGGGCCAGCTCGGCGTGCAGCTCGGACAGAGGGTCGGGCTCCGGGAGGCCGTCGAGAAGGGGGGCCGCCCCGGGATCCTGGGCCGTCATCTCGGTCAGCTCCGACAGCACGCCCGGCATCTCCGAGAGGGTGTCGCGCAGGGCCGCGGCCTCGCGGGGGGTAAGGGTGCCGAGCACGGCCCGGGTGAGCAGGCGCTCGGGATCGGCCACGCGGGCCAGCCGCTCGCGCAGGCGCTCGCGCCGGGCGTTTTCGGCCGCCAGCACGCCCACGGCCCGGTGGCGCTCGGCGATCTCCCCCGGATCGACCAGGGGACGCCGGAGCCACTCGCGGAGGGTCCGGCCGCCGGGCGCGGTGACGGTGCGGTCGAGCACGGCAAGAAGAGTGCTGCGCCGCCGGCCGGTGCCGGAAACAGAGGTTCTCTGGCTGGCAAACACTTCGAGGTTGGAGAGCGTCGAGGCGTCCAGGATCAGCCGGTCCCGCGCCTCGCGCACGGCGAGGCCGCGGATGTGCGAGAGGCCGCTCTTCTGGGTCTCCTGGGCGTAGGCCAGGGCCGCGGCGGCGGCGCGGACGGCCGGCTCCCCCTCCTCCAGACCGAAAC
>CAXTNS010000868.1:0-695 GCA_964245465.1 uncultured Thermoanaerobaculia bacterium | reverse complement strand
CGGGGATCGAACAGACGGTCGCGGCCAGGGGCGTGCGGCACGGGCACTCCCGCTCGGCCCAATCGAGGACCTCGGACGGAAAGCCATCCTCACCGTGAAAAAGGACCTCGCGGGGCCGCATGAGGGCCAGGTCCTCGACCGCCTCCTCGGGCGAGCGCCAGCGGCGGACGAAGAAGCTCCCCGTCGACAGATCGAGAAAGGCCCCCGCGCCCTCCTCGCGCTCCCAGACCAGGGCGGCCAGGAAGTTCTCCTCCTTGCCTTCGAGCAGGCCGGGATCGGAGAGCGTGCCCGGGGTGACCACCCGGGTGACCTCGCGCTTGACCAGCCCCTTGGCCTGGGCCGGGTCTTCGACCTGGTCGCAGATCGCCACCTTGAGCCCAGCCCCGAGGAGCTTGGCGAGATAGGGCTCCAGCGCGTGATGAGGGACGCCGCACATGGCGGCCTCGTTCTCCGTCCCCTTCTGACGGGCCGTGAGCTGGACCTCCAGGATGGGCGCGGCCTGGCGGGCATCGTCGAAGAACATCTCGAAGAAGTCGCCCATGCGGTACATGAGGAGGGCGTCGGGGTACTGCGCCTTGACCTCCAGGTACTGGCGCATCATGGGCGTCAGAGACGTGACGGGCGGTGAGGTGGCCATGCGGGGGGAAGTATAGCGTCACGTTGGTGGCCAGAAGAGGTGACGGATTGCGAGAAGG
>CAXTNS010000867.1:0-2492 GCA_964245465.1 uncultured Thermoanaerobaculia bacterium | reverse complement strand
CGGAAGATCGAGCGGATCGCCACGGGGGAGTTTCCCGTCGTCGTGCTGGAGCCGCCAGTGGCGCCGGCGCCGCCCGTACCGGCTCCGGTCCCCGCGGCCTCTCCGGTCCTCGAGGCCGCCGCACCCGCTCCGGAGCCCGCAACTCCCCCTCTCCCGCCAACCCCGCCAATCCCGTTGATGATACCGGCCGTGCCGCCGCCGGCCCGTTCCATCCGCCGTTCGCTCGCCGTCTGGGGCGCCCTGGGCGTGCTCGTGATGATCGGCGCGGCGCTCTTCGGCCTCCTGCTGCCGGGTGCCGAGCTGGCGCCGGGTGCCAGCGCCAGTCTCTCGTCCGTCCGTCCGGCCATCGCCGTGCTGGACTTCAAGGGCCTCTCCCCGGGCGACGACACGCGCTGGCTCCAGACCGCCTTCGCCGAGATGCTCACTACCGAGCTCGCGGCTGGGGGAAGCATGCGGGTGGTCCGCGGCGAGACCGTGGCGCACACTCTGAAATCGCTCGACATCCAGGACCCGCGCAGCCTGGGCCGCGCCGAGCTCGAGAAACTGCATGAAGTCCTGGGCGCCAACCTGGTCGTCGTGGGCTCCTACACCCCCATCGGCGGCAAGATCCGTCTCGACCTCCGGGTCCTCGAGGCACCGGGAGGGGACACGGTGGCCTCCCTGTCCGAGGTCGGCTCGCAGGCGGACCTCTTCTCCCTGGGCTCGACCACCGGCGATAAGCTGCGGAGCTCGCTCGGCCTCGCTGCCCTTTCCCAGCGGCAGATCGCAGAGACCCGGGCCCTGCAGCCGTCGAGCACCCGGGCCTCGCAGCTCTACGCCCAAGGGCTCGAGCGCCAGCGCGACTTCGATCCGCCGGGTGCGCTCGACTACCTCCAGAAGGCCGCGAAGGTGGATCCGGGCTCGGCGGTGATCCGTTCCGAGCTCTCCCAGGCGTGGGCCTCCCTGGGCTACGACTCCCGGGCCGTCGAGGATGCCCGCAGGGCTGTCGATCTCGCCCAGTCCCTGCCGCGTGAGGACCGGCTCGCCATCGAAGGCCGCCTCTACAAAGCCGAAAAGAACTGGGAGAAGGCGAGCCAGACCTACCGGACCCTCACGACGTTCTTCCCGGATGAAGTCGAGTACGGCCTGCTGCTGGCCGAGAGCCTCATGCAGGGCGGCCGCAGCAGTGAAGCTGCGGCGGTCCTGGCAGCTCTGCACAAACTGCCGCTGCCCACGGGGGACGACCCGCGCATTGATCTCATGGAGGCGAGGAACGCCATGCGCGGCGGCGATATCCTCGTTAAGAAGCGTGCCGCCGAGGCCGCCGAGGCCAAAGGCCGCCGGTCCGGCCAACGGCTGGTGGTCTCTCAGGCCCTCATCTACCAGGGCAACGCCTTGCAGGAGATGGGGCATCCGCAGGAAGCCATCCCCCGTTACCGGGAGGCTGTGGCGCTCGCCCGGCAGGCCGGTTATCAGTGGGGAACGGGCATGGCCCTGGCGAACCTCGGCTGGGGTCTCCAGGCCGTGGGAGACCTCGAGGGCGCGCAGGAGGCCAACAAGCAGGCCCTCGACATCGCCGAGGGACTGGGCAGCGCCGTCGGAATCGCGGCGCAGCTCCTCGCCCTGGGCAATCTGCACCAGGACCGTGGCCGGTTGAAAGAGGCCTTCGTCCTCATGGAGCAGTCCCGCGAGTGGTACGTCAAGATGGGCGACCGGTACATGGAGACGCAGGTGCTCAACAGCGCCGGCAGCGTCCTCCTCGCCCAGGGCGACGTCGCGGGGGCGCGGCAGCGGTTCGAACGTTCGCTCGAGCTGAGCCAGGCTCTCAACAACCGCGCGCAGGAGGGGCTCGCGCTCGTCAACCTGGCGACCGTCCTGGCGCACCAGGGCCAGCTCGAAGAAGCCCGGCGCCGCCATGTCGAAGCGTTCGCGCTCCTGAACCGCATGGGGGACGCGAGCTCCGCCGCCGTGGCCCTGGCCGCCTCCGCGGACGCCGGAGCCCGCCTGGGCGACCTGCGCGCCGCCTGGCAGCAGTCCGCGCGGGCCCTGGAATCCAAGCGGCAGGCCGGCGACCGTCTCGGCATCGGCCGGGTCCTTGGATCGCGCGCCTGGCTCGCCTATGAGATGGGCGACCTCGTGACCTCCCGGTCCCTGGCCGAAGAGCAGCGCCAGATCGCCCAGACCACCGGTGCGAAGTCCCTCGCCGCCTGGTCCCTCCAGAACATCGGCCGTGCCGACTTCGCCGCGGGCGACCTCGAAGCAGCCCACATCTCCCTCGAAGAGGCCCGGCAGATCAGCACGGCCCTGGGCGAAGAGCTGCGGGCCATGGAGGTCCGGCTCGACCTCTCCCGGCTGGCCCTGGCCAGGAACCGCGCGGACGAGGCGGCCCGGCTCGCCCAAGAGACCGCGGACTGGTACCGCGGACGCGGCATCCCCGGGGGCGAGATCCGCTCCTGGTCCCTGCTCGCCGAGGCCCTCCTGCGCCAGGGCCTCGGCCGCGAAGCGCAAAGAGC
>CAXTNS010000866.1:0-2503 GCA_964245465.1 uncultured Thermoanaerobaculia bacterium | reverse complement strand
GCTGTACACGACAATCCAGCGGTTGCTCGAAAAGGGGCTGATCGTCGAGCTGAACGGGAGGCGGGACCCAGAGGAGGACGACGAGCGGCGGAGGTACTACCGGCTGACGCCGTTGGGACGACGGGCGGCGCAACTGGAACTGGCCCGGCTGAGCGAGATGGTGGCGCTGGGGCGGCGGGCGGGCCTGGAACCGGAGAGGGGCTGAGCCATGAAGAGCCCTGCCCGCGTGCCCGTCTGGGCCGACCGCGTCTACTCGACCCTTCTGCTGGCCTATCCGGCTTCGTTCCGCGAGGAGTACCGTGGCGAGATGCGCGCGGCCTTCCGCAGCCGCTGGCGCGAGGAAGGGGGCGCGATCGGTCTCTGGCTCACCGTGCTCCTGGATACTCTGGCCACGGCCGCGCGGGAGCACGGCGAGATGCTGTCCCGGGACGTGCGCTACGCGTGGCGATCACTCACCGGGCGCGGCAACTGGTCGTTCACGGCGGCCGCCCTGGTGACGCTGGCGCTCGGCATCGGCGCGGTCACGGCGATCTTCACGATCGTCCATGCGGTGCTCCTCGCGCCGCTGCCCTACCGCGAGCCGGAACGCGTCATCTATCTGACCGACACCCACGCGGCGCGGGGGATCGACGAGTTCTCGTCGTCCATGCCGAACTTCCGTACCTGGACCGAGACGGCGCGCAGCTTCTCGAGCTTGGTGGCGATCCGCGACGCCAACGTGAACCTGACCGAGGGCGATCAGCCGGAACGCGTCAACGGGCTCGCGGTCTCGGCCGATTTCTGGAAGACGCTCGGCCTGCCGCCCGTGGCCGGGCGCGCTTTCGTGCCGGTGGACGACGTACAGGGGCATGCTCCGGTCGCGATGATCAGCGAGGGGCTCTGGAAGCGCCGGTACGGCGGGGAGGCTTCGATCATCGGCCGTACGATCGATGTGAACCTCATTCCCCGCGTGGTGGTGGGCGTCATTCCCCAGGACGTGGGCTTCGCTTCCAATATCGACCTCTGGCTGCCCCTGGGGCGCGATCCGGAAGCGGATGACAGCCGGGGCGACCGCCGGCTGATCGTGCTCGGCCGGCTGGCGCCGGGCGTCACGCTCCAGCAGGCCCAGGAGGAGATGGAACGGATCTCGGTGCAGCTCGAACGGGAGTTCCCCGACGCCAACGAGGGCTGGCGCGTGCACGTGGCCCCCGTCCGGGAATGGATCGTGGACGAGGACATCGGCCAGCGCCTGCGCATCCTGCTCGCGGCGGTGGCGCTCCTGCTCCTGGTAGCCGCTACCAACGTGGCGAACCTGCAGATCGCCCGGGCGGGCGGACGGGTCCGCGAGATCGCCGTGCGCCTGGCGCTGGGAGCGAGCCGTGCGCGCCTGATCCGCCAGATGATCACCGAGAACCTGGTGCTGACGGCGGCCGGTGGGGCCCTGGGACTGGCTCTCGCCTGGCTCGCGGTACGGGCGGCCGCCACCATGCCGCCGGAGACGATCCCCCGCCTGGGGAGCCTGTCCCTCAACCTGCCCGTCCTGCTGGTGGCCGTCCTCTGTATCGGCGCCACGGCGCTCCTGGCCGGGCTGCTGCCCGCCAGCGTGGCGGTGCGCTCGGGCGTGCACGGTGCCCTCAAGAGCGCGGGCCGCTCGGCCACCGCGGGGCGGTCCCCCTCCCGGCAGGCCCTGGTGGCCCTGCAGCTCGCGATGGCCACGGCGCTCGTGGTCTGCGCGGCGCTGCTGACGCAGAGCCTCGTCCGCCTGCAGAACGTGCCGCTGGGCTTCGACGACCCGGACCACCTGCTGACGGCGCGGCTCACCCGCTCGGTGGCGACGGAGGACGCGACGGAGGCGAACCAGGCGTTCTTCGACTCCGTCCTGGAGGGGGTACGCGCGCTGCCCGGCGTGACCTCCGCGGCCGTGACCAGCGAGGTCCCCTTTGGTCCCATGGATACGGGCCTGCCTGTCGTGCCGCTGCCGCGGCCCGAGAACGTGCCGGAAGAGGGTATCCAGGCCTCTTGGCGCCTGGTCACGGCGGACTACTTCCAGACGATGAAGATCCCCCTGCGCCGGGGGCGGGCCTTTACCCGGGACGAAAAGCCCCAGCGGAACCTCCTGCTGAGCGAAGGGCTGGCGCGGCGCCTGTGGCCCGGCGGCGAGGACCCCGTTGACCGCGAGGTCAAGCTGGGCAACGGCCAGACGTTCCGCGTCATCGGCGTGGTGGGAGACGTGCGGCAGGTCGGGCTGGCGGAGGACCCGACGCCCACCTTCTACATGTCGACCGCGCGGTTCCTGATGCCCACGATGACGCTGGTCGTGCGGACGGCCACAGAGCCCACGAGTCTCGCCCAGTCCATCCGGCAGGTGGTCGCCCGCGTGGACCCGCGCCAGCCGGTCTCCGATTTCCAGACCCTGCGCACCGCCGTCCGCGCGAACGCCGCCGCGCCCCGGCTCAATACGGTCCTCCTCGCGTCGTTCGCCGGGTCGGTGCCGAGCCGGTGCAGCCGCGCATTGTCGGTGCGC
>CAXTNS010000865.1:0-2515 GCA_964245465.1 uncultured Thermoanaerobaculia bacterium | reverse complement strand
CCCCTGGAAGAGGGGATCCTGCCTCTACTGTCCTTGCCTGTCCTTGATCATCCGTGACCGTCTTCTATGGTACCGTGACCGTCACCGCACCCGAATAGTCGCTGAAGTCCTTCTTGAACTTCGCGCGCACCCGGAAGACATTGGGGCCGGGCTTGAGCTTCGTGACCGTGACGCTGGTGGAGTTCGCCGGCAGCGACTTCACCTGCTTGAACTTGCCGTTGGACAAGCGCTGCTCGACGAGCCAGTTGGATTCCGTACCGAAGGGGTCCGTCCAGGAAAGCGTGGCGCTGCCGGGGGCTCCTTCGCCGGTGAGCGCGTAGGGGTCGTTGGTGCGCAGGAGGCAGCCGGGTCCCACCGAGTCGACCAGCCCGCGAATGACCTCGACCACGCGCTGGCTGTCCACTCCGTACGCCCCCGGCGCTCCCAGGGAGAGCTCGGTGGAACGGCAGTAGCTCATCACCGAGCCGCCGTCCGCAGGCTCTGACTCCGGGCCTGTGTAGCATCCCCGCTCGCCCGAGTGGCACTCGTCGATGGGAGGGTCGTAGCAATGGGTATGTTCCGACCCGAAGGTGTGCCCGAGCTCATGCGCGACGATGAACATATCGCGGGCCGAACGCTTCGTCGCCACCACGATGCCGTAGCCGCCATAAGGACACGAGCTCGGCCGCGCCTGGTAGCTGCAGAGGCTGGAGAGCCATGCCTGGCCGCCAATCTCCTGGGAGCGTTTGCCGGTGAAGAATACCGCCCCGTTGCGCGGGAAGGTCTTGAGCGGCCGGAACTTCTGCCAGTAGCTGGAGAATTCGCACAGCACCTCCGCATTGGAGCCGGTGTGCGGGTTGGGAGCCTCCCAGGGATCGTCGGGGGTCGTGTAGAGGGAGAGGCTCGCGATCACCAGCGAGACGCCCGTCTGCTGCCAGTACACTTCCGAAACGCCGCCGAGAACTCCGGCGATGTAGGTGGTGGCCTCGTCGACCGTCCCCACAAGTTGGAAGAACTCATAGTCGGAATCGATAGCGATGCTCGCCTGGTACTCGGCGCCCGGGGCGGCGACGATCTTGCTCTGCTCCAGGCCAAGCTCCTTTTCCAGACCGAAAGGGCGCCTGAGAAAATCCGGCAGGGAGCTCTCGGGGGATTCAAGGGCGGTTCGGCGCACGGCTGCCGATTCGCCGAGCGGGCCCTGAGCCACGCCGGCCGGCAGCGCGATTTCGTAGACCCGGTCGCCAGCGGCCAGAATACCGCTCCAGGCCCCCGTCGCACCGTCGAGGGTCAGCGCCACAGAAGAGCCCGGCCACTCCTCGACCGTGCCACGCAGCAGCGTGAGCCGAGCCACGGCGTCCCTTCCGAGATCCTGGCGCTCGCGGCCGTCGACGTAGAGACGGAAATCGGCGGCGAAGAGCGTCGCCCGCTCAAGGTCGAGTGTGAGGGGCTCGCCGTCGGCACCCTGCACTCCCGCGATACGGAAAAGAGTGCCCGCAGCGCTCGCGCCGACGTCGCGAGCCACCTCGGCGGGCCTTGTAGTCGCGGCGTCGAAGACACGGACCGGAATCTTCTCCGCTGCCATCAGAGCGGAGGACGACAGGCAGAAGGCGGCGAGAGCAGATAGGCGGAAGCGGAGATGACGCACAGAGCCTCCTTTTCTCTAAGGCGACAAACCTCGATTTTACCCCATCCTGTCCGTGCCCGTCCGGACATCCCCTACAGCTTCGCCGCCGCCGCCCGCCGCTGGAGCTGGAGCACCTGGACGTCCGGGTCCACCACCACCTGCTGGGGCTCGAACGGACAGCGGATGCGGACGAGCTTCGACTCTCCCGGTCCCAGAACGACCGTGGTCCTGGCGTTCTTGTACTCGGGAGAGGCCTTGCCCCCGTCGTCGAACCGATCGCCGCGGGTGGCGGCGACTTCGACGGGGAAGCGGCCCGTGCCCCCGTTCTCCACCTTCACCGTCACCTCCCACGTCCCGCCTCCGGCGGACTGCTTCCTGGCTCCTTCCAGCCAGTACTCCGGGGTGACGGTCTCGAAGAACATCTGCCGGACGACGTCGTCAAAACCCTTCTTGTCCACCGCGTAGGGGCGCAGCACGGCCGCGAAATCCTCGATCACCGGATGGTCGGGGTTGTCGTGATAGGTCCGGAAAAACTGCTGGACCCCCGCCACGAAGGCCTCGTGGCCCATCTGCCGGCGGAGCATCCAGAGAGCCCAGGCGCCCTTGTTGTAGACCACCACGGTGTCGCCCGGGCGGCCGTCGCGTTCCAGCGTCTGGGCGAGCGGCTTCTCGTCGCTCGGCATGCGGTACTCGCCGTATTGGGCCTCGATGTTCGTGGCCTGGACCTGCCGGGCCAGGGGACCCCGTACCTGCTCCAGCAGCATCAGCGTCGCGAAGCTGGCTCCCCCTTCGGCCAGGACGATGCCGCCCGGCCCTTCACCCGGCGACATGATGTGCCCCCACCAAGAGTGGGCCGCCTCGTGGGCTGCGATGGAGAAGGCCTCGTCGTTGCCTGGCGTCCGCTCCGTGAGG
>CAXTNS010000864.1:0-2528 GCA_964245465.1 uncultured Thermoanaerobaculia bacterium | reverse complement strand
GGGAAGCGCGGACGCCCCCGCCGCCGGGCGCCGCGCGATCGAGCTCGATGGCGGCCTCCTCGATGGTCATCGGCTTGATGGGCATGTGGGTGGTCTCGATGACCCGCGGCACGGCACCGTCGCCCACGCTCTCCTGGTGGAGGATCTCGACCGGCCAACGATGGCTGCGGTCACTGCCGTCATGGCCGGCCCGCCGCCGCTTGTCGACCAGCTTCTGGTGGGCGCGCCGGGCCTGCTCCTCCACCCGGTCGAGCACGCGGTGGACGGCGTCGCGGAAGTTGCCCTCCGTCTCCTCCGTTCCCTGCAGCACTCCGAGCCGGTGGGAGACGTGGAGCTCGGCCACCTGGGTGTGCTTCTCGGCGGTCAGGGTCACCCGCATCTCGATGGGTTCTTCAAGGAACTTCTCAAGCTTGTGCAGCTTCTGCTCCACGTACTCCCGGAGCCGGTCGTCGACCTGGACGTTGCGGCCGATGATCTCGGTCTTCATCTCGCCTGATCTCCAATGACTGTGGGGGCTCGCGCTAGAAGATCTGCTTCCTGTCGGTCGAGGACGGAATGCTCAGCTCGTCCCGGTACTTGGCCACCGTGCGGCGGGCGATCTGGATGCCCTCGCGGTTCAGGATCCGCATCAGCTCGCTGTCGGAGAGCGGACGCTTGGGATCTTCTGCCTGAATGAGCTGCTCAATCTTGCGCTTGACGGTCAGAGAGGAGATGTTGTCGCCGTATTCCCGATCGATGCCGCTGTGGAAGAAGAACTTCATCGGGAACAGGCCGCGCTGGGTGTGGATGTACTTGTTCGAGACCACGCGGCTGACCGTGGATTCATGCATGCCGATGTCCTCGGCCACGTCCCGGAGCACCATGGGCCGCAGGTGCTCGATCCCCTTGTCCAGAAACTCGCGCTGCTGGCGGACGATGGACGCCGCCACCTTGTAGATCGTGCGCTGACGCTGGTCCAGGCTCTTGATCAGCCAGACCGCCGAGCGGATCTTGTCTTTGATGAACTGTTGCGCCTCGCTCTGCCGGCCCTCGCTGCGCATGGTCTGCAGCATCCGGCGGTAGGCGCGGCTGACCCGCAGCCGGGGCAGCCCGTCGTCGTTGAGCTGGATGATGTACTCGTCGCCCACGCGGCGCACGAAGACGTCCGGCTCGATGTAGTGCGGCCGGTCCGTGCTGAACCGCCGGCCCGGGTGCGTCTCGAGGGTCTTGATGATCTCGAGCGCCTCCTCCAGCTCCGGCAGCTCGACGCACAGCTTCTTGGCCACGGCCGGAAACTGGCGCCTCAGGAACAGGTCCCAGGCCTCGAAGATCATGCGGCGGGCGAGGGAGTCCTGGGGGATCTCCTTGACGTCCATCTGGAGCAGCAGGCTCTCGCGCAGGTCGATGCAGGCGATGCCCGGCGGGTCCAGGGCGCGCACCAGGGCCAGCGCCTCCAGGACCTCCTCCATCGTGTAGTTGCGGTCCTCGCCGATCCCCATCTCCCGGATCTCCTCCGGGGTGGCGACCAGGAAGCCGTCGGGGTTCAGGTTGCCGATGATCAGCTCGGCGATCTCGCGCATGCGGGGGGAGACCTCCGCCATGTGGAGCTGCCAGAGGAGGTGGTCGTAGAGGTCGGGCTCGCGGGTGAGGCTGTTCTCGATGGGAGGCTCGTCCCGCTCCTCCATCATCGACGAGGACCCGGAGCCCTCCCAGTAGTCGCCGAAGTAGGCGTCCAGGTCGATGTTCTCCATCGACTCGCCGTGGTCCAGCACCTGATCGCCGTTGGTGGCCGGCACCTCCGGCGGCGCCGTTTCTTCCTCGCGCGGCGCCTCCTCCTCCGTGATCTCGGAGGACTCTTCGAGGACCGGATTCTCCACCAGCTCCTGGGTGAGGAGCGTATCGAGCTCCATGCGGGTCATCTGCAGAAGCTTGATCGCCTGCTGCAACGAAGGCGTCATCACCAGCTTCTGAGCCAGCTTCAGGGAAAGTTTTTGCTCTAACGCCATTCCGCCCAGCCCTACAGAGTGAAATCTTCTCCGAGATAGATTTTCCGGACCTGAGGGTCCGTCGAAAGCTCCAGCGGGGTGCCGGAGCGCAGGATTTCGCCGTTGTTGATGATATAGGCCCGGTCCGTTATTTTCAATGTTTCCCGCACGTTATGGTCGGTGATCAGGATGCCGATCCCCATCGACTTGAGGTGCCGGACGATGCCCTGGATGTCGAGCACCGCGATCGGGTCGATCCCCGCAAACGGTTCGTCCAGAAGGATATACCACGGGTTGATGACCAGCGCGCGGGCGATCTCGACCCGCCGCCGCTCGCCGCCCGAGAGCAGCGCCCCCTTGGTCTTCCTCACCTTGGAGAGCCCCAGGTCCACGATGAGCTGGTCGATCCGCCGCTCCTGCTCGGCGTGCGAGAGGTCCAGCGTCTCGAAAATGGCCCGCAGGTTGTCCTCCACCGACAGGCGGCGGAACACTGAGGGCTCCTGGGGCAGGTAGCTGATCCCCCGCTGGGCCCGCAGGTACATGGGCAGGTCCGTGATGTCCTCG
>CAXTNS010000863.1:0-2541 GCA_964245465.1 uncultured Thermoanaerobaculia bacterium | reverse complement strand
ATCTGGTGATTGCCACGCGGGTCGATCCCCCCCTCCCCCTGTCGCGCCTGCGCGCCCGGGGGCAGCTCACGGAAATCCGCGCCCAGGACCTCCGCTTTACTCCCCAGGAGGCTGCCGACTTCCTGAACCACGCCATGGGCCTCTCTCTACCCCCCTCCAGCGTCGAGGCCCTGGAGGAGCGCACCGAGGGATGGGCCGTGGGCTTGCAGATGGCTGCCCTCTCCCTCCAGGGACGGGAGGACGTGCGCGGCTTCATCCAGCACTTCACGGGCAGCCACCGCTACGTTCTCGATTACCTGACGGACGAGGTCCTCTCCCGCCAGCCCGAGGGCCTGCGCGACTTCCTGCTCCACACGGCCATCCTCAACCGCCTCTCCGGCCCCCTCTGCGATGCGGTGACCGGCCGGCAGGACGGCCAAGCCGTGCTGGAGGAGCTGGAGGCCGCCAACCTCTTCCTCATCCCGCTGGATGACACGCGCACCTGGTACCGCTACCACCACCTCTTCGGCACCCTGCTGCGCCACCAGCTCGAACGCAAGGAAGGGAAAGCCGGTGCGGCCGTCCTGCACGAGCGGGCGAGCGACTGGTTCGCCGCCAACGGCCACCCGGAGGACGCGCTGGAGCACGCGCTCGCCGCCGGGGCTCACGAGCGGGCTGTGGAGCTGGTGAGCCAGCACGCCCTGCCGCGGCTGATGCGGGGCGACGCAGGTACCGTTCTGCGCTGGATCCAATCCCTGCCGCCGGAGTGGGTGCGCAGCCGCCCGTGGCTGCGCCTCGTCTACACCTGGGCGCTCATGATCACCTTCCAGGTACCGGCCGCGGAAGAGCAGGTGCGAGAGTTGGAGCGCGACCTGGAGCGGGAGCCCGATCCGGAGCTCGTGGGCCACGTCGAGACCCTGCGCGGGCTGATCACCCGCATCAACGGCGGCACGGAAGAAGCGCTCGCCCTCTACCGCCGGGCGGAGGAGCACCTGCCGGAGGACGATCTCATCAGCCGTTCCATCCTGGCCATGGAACAGGGCTTCACCTCACTCCTCGCGGGCGACTTCTCCGCCGCCGCGGAAGCCTTCCACAAGGCGGAAGCCGCGAGCCGTGACTCCGAGCACACCCTGGTGGTGTTGATGGCGCAGGGCCACCAGGCCGAGATCAAGATCACCCAGGGACGGTTGCGCGAGGCCGTGGAGATCGCCCGCCGCTCCCTGCGCCTGGCCTCTGAAGCGGCCCCTCCCGGCGATCCCATCAGCCCCGCGGCGAGCATGGCGTACGCCGTCCTGGCCGAGGTCGAGCGCGAATGGAACGACCTCGGGGCAGCCTTCGAGCACGCTGGCCGGGCTGTCGATCTGGGCCGCCAGGGTGGGCTCGCCGACGGCCTCCTGAGCGGCTCTCTGACCCAGATGCGCGTGCTGACCGCCCACGGCGAATTCCCTGGCGCCTTCGAAGCGCTGGAGCGGGCCGAGGAGGTGGTCCGCCGCGTCGGCCAGCCGCGCTGGCTGGAGGTCATCGAGGCCTTCCGTGCCCGCCTCCATCTTCGCCGCCACCGCGTCGAAGGCGCCCCGGGCGCGCTGGACGCCGCCCTCCGCTGGGCGCGGGAATCCGGCGTGCTGGCCGGCTGGCTGGAGCGCCGGGAGGTCCCCCTGCTCGAAGACCTCCGGCCTGACGTGGCCGCCCTCACCCTCGCCCGCGTGCTCCGGGCGGAGGGCAACGGCGAGGAGGCCCTCGCCCTCCTGGCCGATCTGCGCAGCCGGTCCGAGGCCGCGGGCTGGGACCGCACCGTCATCGAAGCCTCGTGCATCGAGGCCTTGATCCGGCAGGAGCGGGGGGATCGGGAAGAGGCTCTGGAGGCCATCCGGCGCGCCCTCGCCCTCACGGAGCCAGAAGGTTTCGTGCGCATCTTCACGGGAGAGGGACCGGCCCTGGCGGCGCTGGTCGAGCAGGCGGCGCCCGGTATCGTCTCCCCGGATTACACCCGCCGCCTGCTGACTGCTTCCGGCCTCGAAGCTCCCGAGGCGGTGCCGGTTAGCGATCTCCTCTCCGACCGCGAGGTTGAGGTGCTCCGCCTGATCGCCACCGGCCTCTCCAACGCCGAGACCGGCCGCAAGCTCTTCATCGCTCCGAGCACCGTCAAGAAGCATCTGGAGAACATCTACGACAAGCTGGGGACCCGGAGCCGGACACAGGCAATTGCCCGGGCTCGGGAGATCGGGGTGCTGTAGCCCTCTACCGCACCTCCTGAGCCACCCCGCTCTGGATCGTCCCCTCCATCAGACCCTTGAATTCCCGCTCGATCCTGCGGCTGACCTCCTCCTGCTTGCGGCCGAGCTCTTCCTGCTTTTCGCCCAGCTCCTCCTGCTTGCGGCCAAGCTCTTCCTGAAGGTCGGACAGCTCTTCCATCTTCCTCTGGACCTCGTCCTCGCGACGTTCGAGATCCCGGTCGTCGGCATCGTCACCTCGCCGTGCCCGGTCGGCGGCGATGGACGCCAACTCGGCTCCGAGAGCTCCCTGCTTGGCCCCCAGCTCGCCCTGCTTGCCGCCGAGCTCTCC
>CAXTNS010000862.1:832-2542 GCA_964245465.1 uncultured Thermoanaerobaculia bacterium | reverse complement strand
AGGTCGATCTGGCGGGCTTCCAGCCGCCGGCCAAGGTGGACCTGGAGCTGCGGCTCACCACCAAGAAGGGGCTCGTCGAGGCCGACCTGCTGGCCGCGCAGAGGGCCGTGCGCGAGAAGGTCGAGGACTACTTCCGGAAGCTGCCCATCAAGGATCCGGGGAGCATCAACCGGATCGTCGGCCTGGTCCTCGGCATCCCCCAGATCGAAGACGTGCGGATCGTCAGCGCCACGGCCGGAGACAAGGACGTCCTGAAGCCCGAGGAAGGACTGCTCGACATCGGAGGAAATCCCACGGTCCTCGGCAACCTGTACATCGCCGATCCCAACCTGCCGACCCGCGTTTCGGCCGTGGTCCTCTATCCGGAGAACGCGGATCCTCTTCCTGACGAGGTCCAGATCGCCGCGGTCCTCACCAGCGCCTTCACCGCGCTCAACAGCCAGAACGAGCCGGCCCCCGGGGCGGCTCCGACGGCCGTGTTCCTCCGGCTCGACGACATGCTGAGCCTTGTCACGGGTGGCACCCGGCCCTACCGGCTCAAGCTCGCCGTGACGCTCCAGAGCGGCGTCACCCAGATCCTGGAGAAGGCCGGCGACGAGTACGACCTGACCGCATTCGAGCGCTTGGAGCTCGCCGGGGTGGAGCCCCAGAAGGAGCCGGCCAATGGCAACGGATAGCCCGCGCTTCCGCCAGATCCGCGACCGTCTCCCCAGTCTCTGGCGGCCCGAGGAGGAAGACGACGGGAGCCTGCTGGCCCGCTACCTGCTCGCCGTCGCGAGTCTCCTCGACCGCTGGAACGGCGCGGCCTCCGGCGTGATGCAGGCCCACTGGTTCCCCTACGCCGACCAGGCGCTGTTCAGCCCCTTCTACCGCCTCTTCCGGAAGGAGCAGGACAAGCCGGTCCCCAAGCTGGGCGACACGGACCTGAAGGATTTTCCCTACATCGCCGACCTCGCGCGCCTGGGCGCCCTGCTGCCCGTTCTGCCCTGGGGAGGTTCCCCCGCGCAGCGCGAGACGGTTGAGCATTACCGCAAGCGGATCGCCAGGACCGTGGGCCTCTACTGCAACGGCCTCGGCACCGTGAACGCTCTGGCGGCAATGGTCCCGACGCAGTTCCCGGACGACTCCGGCCAGCCTTTCACCATCGAAGAGCTCCCCCCGGCGCCGGTCTCCCCGCGACGGGCCGCCACCCGCGGCGCGCCGGAAGGCGTGCTCGGCCCCCTGATGCGCTGGCAGCTCGAAAACCCGAGCCTCGGTCCGGCCGCTCCCACCGTGTACGTCCAGGGCATGAAGCCCGCCACGGACGAGAGCGCCGGGGTGGCCGGGCCGCTGATCGAGCTCTACGCGGCGGGCACCGAACGCATCCGCCTGGGGATCGCCTATGACGGGACGCTCAAAGAGGGCGAGACCCTCCGCCTGCGGACCGCCCGCGCTTCCTGGATCGGATCGGACGCCGGCCTCCTGCGTGCCCTGTCGTCTTCAGGCGAGAGCTCCCCGGCGAACCCCGCGGCTCCCGGTCCCTGGCAGACCGCGCCCGGAGCGCCGGAGCTGCCGGTCCTGGCACTCCTCCAGAGCCGCGACCTCGCGGTCTGGGCCGCCGTGGAGTCCGGAGGCGGCGGCGCGCTCTGGCGCTTCGATGGCGAGACCTGGACCGAGGCCCTCGAGCCGGCCGGGCGGGCGCTCTTCTGGGGCGACTTCGTGCTCCTCGGC
>CAXTNS010000862.1:0-822 GCA_964245465.1 uncultured Thermoanaerobaculia bacterium | reverse complement strand
GCCCTCACGGGCCTGCCCCGGGTGCGCTGCCTGGCCCTCGACGGCGACGATCTGCTCGCCGGCACGGCCAGCGGCCTGCTGCGCGTCCCCCTCCATTCCGAAGGGGCTCTCACGCCGGAGCCGAAGCCGGAGGAGCTGAACGGTCCCGAGGTCAACGCGATCCTGCGCGTGAAGGACGGAGGGCTGTGGCTGGCCACGACGACGGGGCTGGAGCAGAAGGACGTCGCCCTGCCGTTCCAGGTGGACGGCCCGGTCCATGCCCTCTACCAGGACGCGGCCGGCACGGTGTATCTCGGCACGGAGCTCGGCCTCCTGCAATATCAGCCCGGGCTCCACCAGGGCTACTGGTACTCGGGAGAGCAGCAATCCGATGAAGTCCCGGACTGGCAGCCCCTGACCGGGGAGGGGAGCAGCTCTCCGGCGCCCGGCCGCGTCTTCCTCCCAGCCGTGCGCGCCATCCGCCGCGGCCCGGACTCCTCTCTCTGGCTCGGCACCGAGCACGGCATCGCCCGCTACCATGCCCGGTCGGCCGGCGGCCCGACCTACACGACCCTGCTGGAGGCGTTCCCCGATCTCGCGGCCGGTCCGGTCTTCGCCATCGAGGAAGACGACCGCGGCGCCCTCTGGTTCGCCACCGAGCAGGGCCTGCTCCGCTACGACGGCCGGGGCTGGTGGCGGGCCCGGAAGGGAGCGGGAGGCACCACGGTCCTGGTGTGGCTGGGGACGGTCGAAGAGCCGGAGCATCCCGTCTTCTGGCGGTTCCGGGCCGGCTCCTGGGAGCGTCTCGACTCCGCCGTGAAGACCCCGAGCTGGGTCCCCCAC
>CAXTNS010000861.1:0-2544 GCA_964245465.1 uncultured Thermoanaerobaculia bacterium | reverse complement strand
GCGGTAGCGGGTGAGGAGGATTTCCAGGGGGTGGGCTCGCAGGTCTTCGATGAGCGTCCAGCCGAGATCGCAGGAGACCCACTCGTTTGTGAAGTGGATTGTTCCCGTCTCTTCCCAGAGGCGGGCTCTTTCCGGGCCGGCCCAGGTGAGGAGGCCGCGGTCCATCTCCAGGGCCGGGGCGATGTGGAGGCCGGCCACGATTTCCTCGGGATGGAAGGCGGAGTACCAGAGGGCCGTGCCCCCGCCCATGGAAGAGCCGAGCAGGATCAGACGCTCGTGGCCGCGGTCGCGCAGGAAAGTGTGGACGCGCCGGACGTCCTCTAGATTCCGCGAGAGGGTGAGGCTCCGGAGGTCGCCGCCGGACTGGCCGTGCCCCTGGAAGTCGAAGGAGCAGAAGCCGAAGCCGCCGTCGAGGGCCTGCTGGCGGAAGAAGTCCGCCTTCTCGCCCGTCTGCTCGGAGCCGAAGCCGTGGAGATAGAGGATGCAGGGGCGGCCCTCCTGCCGTGGCGGATCGAAGCGCACGGCGAGGTGGGAGACCTCGCGGCCGTTTTCGAGGATGGGGAGTCTCTCCATGGTCGGGATGTTATCCTCCCGCGCTGGACCTTTTGAGGCGATCAACTCTGGGCTGGGTCCCGGGAGGCGAGAAAGACATGGGCAATGGTGGTCGGCGTGAGATCTCGGGCTGGCACAGCCCGATCCTGGGGCAGGACATGCCCATCGTGTCCTACGGGCATTGGGGGCATCCGCTGTTGCTGTTTCCCACCGCGGCCGCGGACTTCCTGGAGAACGAGCGCTTTGGACTCGTCGGGTCGGTCCAGGAAGCCCTGGACGCTGGCCGGGTGCGGGTGTTCTCCATCAACAGCATCAACAATCAGGCCTGGATGGACCGCAATCTGCCCGTGCCCGAGCAGGCGCGGCGGCAGGCCCGGTACGCCCGGGACGTGGAGGAAGAGGGCGCGCCCTTCATCCGGCACACCTGCCAATCAGAGGACAGCCGCAGCGCCACCTGCGGCGCGAGCTTCGGCGCCTTTCACGCTGCCAACACCCTTTTCCGCCGGCCGGACCTGTTCGACGCGGCCATTGCCATGAGCGGCTTCTATGACTTAGGGCCGGATTACCTGCACGGCTACAGCGACGACAACTGCTACTTCAACAATCCGGCCTGGTACGTGCCAAACCTGGAGGGGCAATCTCTCCACCTGCTGCAGACGGCGAGCAAGATCCACATCTTGACCGGCCAGGGGGATTACGAGGCGCCGCACGCCTCGCGGCAATTCTCGGAGATCCTGGACCGCAAGGGCATCCCGCATCTCCTGGACGTCTGGGGTTACGACGTGTCCCACGACTGGCCCTGGTGGCGCAAGATGCTGCCGTATTCCATCGACAAGATGGGGTGGTGACGCCATGGCCCGGTTTCTGACGCTGGCCGTCCTGATGCTGTCCGCAGGGCCCGTTGTCTTTGCGGCTGGCGCTCCTGTCAAGGTGGAGGTCTTCGGCTACTACTATCTGCCGGAAGGGAAGGCGCCGAAGGGTTTTCAGGAGATCAGCGAGCTCCATCTGTCCACCTTCGACAAGGACGGCAAGGAGCTGGCGGTTCCTCTCTACGGTTGGATTCGCCTGAAGCCGAAGGTGGTGAAAGGCAAGCAGGTCGCGGTCGATTTCCCGCTGGTGGCCCCCACCCGCAAGGAGCGCAGCCTCACGTTCACCACCAAAGAGGTGGGCGGCGTCAGCTACCGCTTCACAGGCGACTTCACGAGGTTGGGTAACTTTCCCGAGGAGCGGCCTGAGGACGAGGTCCTCCTCAAGGGCCGTCTGACCAAGCTGCAGGGAGGCAAGGTGGTGGCCGAGAGTGACGTCGGTTTCCACTACACCGGAGGGGATTAGCCATGGCGACCCAGGCCGCGTCTCTGCCGGAGGACTTGCGAGAAATCCTGGCTCAGATCGAGACCAGCGATCACGAGGCCCAAGCGTTGCTCCGCGATCTTAGCGAGGAGCAGCTCAACTGGAGGCCGGACGAGCGTTCCTGGAGCATCGCTCAATGCCTCGACCACCTGAACGTGGCCAACCGGGTCTATCTTGCCCCCATGCTCAACGCGATCGAGGAGGCCCGGCGGAAGGGGGCGGTCCGGAAAGGGTCGATCCATCCGGGATTTTTCAGCCGCTGGTTCGTGGCCAACCTCGAGCCGCCGCCCAAGCTCAAGCTCCCGGCGCCCCGCAAGATCGTCCCCGCCGTTCGCATGGGGAAAGCCGAGCTGATCGAGGAATGGCGGCGCACCCAAGCTGAAGTAGATGCCGTCTTGAGGGAAGCCGCGGGGATCGACCTCAACGGGACGAGGTTCGTGAACCCCTTCATTTCCCTGATCCGTTTCAGTGTGGGGACGGGGTTTCAGGTGATCGCGGCCCACGAGCGCCGGCATCTGTGGCAGGCCAAGCAGGTGCGGGGGCGGGCGGGGTTTCCTCAGTCATCGCGGAAGTCATAGCCCTCCGCGACCAGCCTCTCGACCAGCCGATCCGCTCCCAACGCTTCGTAGGCGGTCGTTACGC
>CAXTNS010000860.1:0-2546 GCA_964245465.1 uncultured Thermoanaerobaculia bacterium | reverse complement strand
TCGAGCCTGCTGCGCGTCACCGACCTCGTCGAGGTCGACCCGGTCGGCACCGGCTTCAGCCGCGCGCTCGGCGACAAGAAGGACGCCGACTTCTGGGGCTACGACGAGGACGCCGACTCGGTCGCCGACTTCATCCGCGCCTTTCTCACCGTGCACGACCGCTGGAACTCGCCCAAGTACGTCCTCGGCGAGAGCTACGGCGGCATTCGCGGCTCGATGCTCGTACCGCGGCTCCAGGGGCAGATGAACATCGGCCTCAACGGCGTGATCCTCGTCTCGCCGGCGATCAACATGGGCGCCCTGCCCTTCGCCACCAACGGCAACGATCTCACCTACGTCACGCACCTGCCGACGCTCGCCGCGACGGCGTGGTACCACAAGAAGCTCCCGGATTCCTGGCCGAGCCTGCAGGCGCTGCTCGCCGAGGCCGAGCAGTTCGCCTCCGGCGAGTACCTGCAGGCCCTCTTCCGCGGCGATTCGCTCTCGGAGGCGGAGAAGGGGCGGATCGCCGACAAGCTGCACCGCTACACGGGCGTGTCCAAGCAGTACATCCTCAACAGCGACCTGCGCCTCTACGCGCCCCGCTTTGCCAAGGAGTTGCTGCGGGGCGAGGGGATGGCCACGGGCTTCCTCGACAGTCGTTACGCGCAGAAGGAGCTCGACAACGCCTCGGAGTTCCCCAACAGCGACCCGTTCGACGCCAAGACGGGGCCGATCTACGTCTCGCTCTTCCACCAGTACCTGCGCAATGAGCTTGGCGCCGACGTCCAGGAGCCCTACCTGCCCCAGAACGGCGAGGCCAACCAGAGCTGGAAGCGGCGAAAGAACGCGGCCGGCGCCTTCGCCGGCTTCGTCGACGTCACCGGCGACCTGGCGCAGGGCACCAAGGACAACGAGGCGCTGCGGGTGTTCACCGCCAGCGGCTACTACGACCTGGCGACGGCCTACTTCGCCAACGCCTACATGCTGCACCACAGCGGCATCGACCCGGCGCGGGTGACGATCCGGAACTACCCGGCGGGGCACATGATGTACCTCAACCAGGGTGCGCTCGAGCAGTTGTCGAGAGACATCGGGGAGTTCATCCAGGGGAAGTGAGGGATCCTAGGGCTTTCAGCTCGCACGAGGAAAGGCGACGATGAGCACAACTGTAGGGGACGATCGGGTTGCGGAAGCTTCACCGCGTTTCGTGGCCAGGGTGGCCGGTCTGTTTTATCTCCTCACGGTTCTGACGGGAATATTCGCCCAGGGCTTCGTTGCCGAAAAGCTGGTTGTATACGGAGACGCCGTGGCTACGGCGACCAACATACTGGCGCATAAGAGCTTGTTTCAGTGGGGTTTCACGGTCTATCTCATCGAAATGGTGTGTCAAATAGTCATCACCTCTCTCTTTTATGACCTGCTCAAGCCTGCCGGCAGGAGCATCTCTTTGCTCGCGGCATTCATCAACCTTGCCGGTTGCACGATCAAGACGCTGAGCCGCCTTCTCTACATCGCCCCCCTGTTCGTCTTGAGTGGCGAGCATTACCTGGCTGTGTTCAACCCGGAACAGTTGCAGGCGCTGGCGCTCCTGTTTCTCAGGGTGAACGACCAGGGCGCGGGGATCGCGTTGGCATTCTTCGGGTTCTCTGCTCTCTTGATAGGCTATCTCATCGTCAGGTCCACCTTCCTGCCTCGGATCCTGGGGGTGTTGTCGATCTTGGCCGGGTTGGGTCTGTTGACCTTCCTGTCACCGCCGCTCGGAAACGGCATGTTTCCCTACGTTGCAGCCATCGGCCTCCTCGGGGCAGCCGCGATGATCCTGTGGCTCCTCGTGTTCGGCGTGAATGAACAACGATGGAAGGAACAGGCCAATGCGGCAGCGGCGTCCCTCTGGAGATGAGTGCTACGCTCCTCGTACGGTTTCTTGACAATTGGAGGGTGTTGACCCATGTCTGCTCAGAATACGCAGTCTCCACCGAGCCGCGGCAAGCAACACGAAGCGCTGGTGGTGTTCCTTGGCCAGTGGCACGCGGAAGGTCAGTCGTACGGAAGTCCTGACCAACCCGAGGACGATCCCAAGAGCACGGCCGAGTCGTGGGTCAGCACTCATGTCGGTCGATGGCACACGGGAGAGTTCTTTCTGATTCAGGATGAACGCGCCCGCACGGGCGGCCGGCCGTTTGACACGCTCAGCGTCATGGGAGTGGATCCTCAGACAGGCCGGTACTTCGCGCGAAGCTTCGAGAACCACGGCTTCTACCGACACTACGACGTTGCCGTGGACGGACGTGTCTGGACCTTCAGCGGCGAGACGGAGCGGGCGACGATTGAATTCAGCGCCGATGGACGGACCCAAACGATCACCTGGGAGTGGCGGCCGCGCGACCGTTGGCTGCCGTTGTGCGACCGAGTGGCGCACCGTGACGCCTGAGTCTCCCGCAGGGAGCGGTGGCCCATGATAAATCATGCGCGTACCCATATTCCTCCCGCGGCCGTGGTTGGGTGAGGAGCGGAGATGCCGGGAATTTTCATCAGCTATCGGCGGATCGACACCGCCGGCTGGG
>CAXTNS010000859.1:0-2554 GCA_964245465.1 uncultured Thermoanaerobaculia bacterium | reverse complement strand
GGCGTGGAATCCGAGGTCCGGCGCGAGCCCCTGGGGAGGATCCTGATCATCGCGCCCTCGAACTACCTCCTCTTCCTCCCCGCGGTCCAGACCCTCCAGGCCCTGGCCGCCGGCAACACCGTGCTCTGGAAGCCCGGCCGGGGCGGACTCACCGTGGCCAAGACCTTCGCCGCCCTGCTCGCCGAAGCGGGACTGCCGGCGGGTCTCCTCTCGATCCTCCCCGAGGACCCGGAAGCGGCCCGGGAAGCCATCGCCGCCGGAGTCGACAAGGTGCTCCTCACCGGCTCCTCGGACACGGGCCGGGAGGTCCTCGCCCAGCTCGCCCGGACCCTGACGCCGGCGACGATGGAGCTTTCCGGCGACGATCCCCTGTTCGTCCTCCCCGGTGCGGATCTGGACCGGGTCGCCCGCGCCCTCCGCTTCGGCATGAACCTGAACGGCGGCTGCACCTGCATCGCCCCCCGCCGCCTCTTCGTGCACCGAGACCTCGCGATTGATTTCGAAAAGCGCCTCGCCGTACGGCCCGAGATCCCGGTCACCCGGTTCGCCTCCATCGAGGAGGCCCTTGCGGAAGCCGCCCGCGGCCCCTACGCCCTGGGCGCCTCCGTCTTCGGCCCCGAAGAAGAGGCCATCGAGCTGGCCGGCCGGATCCGCGCGGGCGTCGTGGTGGTCAACGACGTCATCGTCCCCACGGCCGACCCCCGCCTGCCCTTCGGCGGACGCGGCGAGAGCGGCTTCGGCGTCACCCGTGGAGCCGAGGGACTGCTGGAGCTGACCGTTCCCAAGGTGGTCGCAATCCGGCGCGGACGGCGCCTGCCCCATCTCGAAGATCCCCATCCGGCGGACGTGGACCTGTTCCGCGCCTACCTCGCTCTGGTGCACGGGGGCGGACTTCGGGCTCGCCTTCGCGGAGCCGTGGACCTCGCCCGCAACCTCTTCAATCGGAGGAAACGATGATGGAACCAACCACCGCCCCCATCGGAGTCATCGGCTCCGGCCTCGCCGGTCTCGCCTCGGCTGCCACCCTCGCCGCCCGCGGCTACCGGGTGATCCTCTTCGAGCGCAACCCCTGGCTGGGGGGCAAGGCCGCCGTGCTGGCCGAGCGCGGCTTCCGCTTCGACATGGGGCCGACCATCCTGACCCTCCCCTCGGTGCTCGGCCGCATCTTCGCCGAGGCCGGGCGCGACCTGCGGCGCGAGCTCGACCTCGTCCCCCTCGATCCCCAGTGGCGCTGCTTCTACGAGGACGGCTCGACCCTCGACCTCCTGGCCGACCCCGGGCGCATGGAGGCTGCTCTGAACGCCTTCGCCCCGAAGTCCGGCGCGGCCGAGGGCTACCGCCGGTTCCTCCGGGTCTCCGAGCGCCTGCACGACATCTCCGAGCGCTTCTTCTTCTGGCGCTCCGTGGGCTCCATCGCCGACACCTTCGACGCCGGCACCACCTTCAAGGCCTCAGTGCTGGGCGACCTCCTGGCCCTGCGCTTCGGCCGCACCATGGCGGGCACGGTACGAAGCCATGTCCCCGAGCCGCGGGTGGCCCAGATGCTCGACCACTTCACCCAGTACGTCGGCTCCGCCCCGGACGCCTCGCCCGCCGTGCTCTGCGGCATCGCCCACATGCAGACCCAGGAAGGCATCTGGTACCCCCGTGGGGGCATCCGCGCCGTCCCCGAAGCCCTGCGCCGCCTGGCCCTCGACCTCGGAGTCGACATCCGGACCGGCACCGGCGTGCGGCGCATCCTCACCGACGATGGCGCCGTCTCCGGCGTCATCACGGATACCGGCGAGCACATCCCTTTGGCCGCCGTGGTCTCCAACAGCGACGCCGTGCGCACCCACCGCGAGCTCCTCGAAGGATCGCGGGCGGCCCAGCGCTTCGAAAAGCGCCGCAACTACGAGCCCGCCTGTTCGGGAGTAGTCCTCTACCTGGGCCTCGACCGCGCCTACCCCCACCTCCTCCACCACAACTTCGTCTTCTCGCACGACCCGGAGGAGGAATTCACCACCATCTACCGCCGAGGCGAGCCCGCGGAGGACCCCACCTGCTACCTCTGCGCCCCCGCCGCGACCGATCCGGACGTGGCCCCCTCGGGAGGCGAGGCCCTCTACATCCTCGTCCACACCCCCTACCTGCGCCCACACCACGACTGGAAGAAGATGTTTCCCGCCTACCGAGAAGCCATTCTCGACAAGCTCGCGAGGACCGCCGGTCTGGAGGATCTCGAGGACAGGATCGTCTACGAGTCCGCCCTCACGCCCGAGGACATCCACACCCGTTACCACGTCCTGCACGGAGCCATCTACGGCCTCGCCAGCCATGGCCGCATGCTCGGGGCCTTCAAGCCCGGCAACCGCAGCCGCGACGTGAAAGGCCTCTACCTCGCCGGAGGAGCCGCCCACCCCGGCCCCGGCATGCCCATGGTCCTCATGTCCGGCTGGATCGCCGCCGACGCGCTGGACCAGGACGGAATCGTGGCCCGCGGCAACCCCGCCGTGCTGCGCCAGAGCGCCTAGTCCTCCTTCACAGCAGGAGTGACCGATTCTCCCGTAGGGGC
>CAXTNS010000858.1:0-2555 GCA_964245465.1 uncultured Thermoanaerobaculia bacterium | reverse complement strand
GTCCAGATCCGCCGTGATCAGACAGAGCCCGAGAGATCGACAGGTCTCGGCCAAGGCCTCGTCGGAAGCACCGCTCAAGGATTCTTCGGCGATCGTAGAAACTCGATGGTCGGCTTCTTCCAGAGGTTCGCGCCACCGAGGATCGGCGTTCTCGTCCAGCTTGAATCAGAGACTCAAGATGGGGACTCGACCTCGACAGGGATCACACGTTCGCGGGCTAGTTCGGCGGCGTACAGCAGGCAGGCCTGAACGTCCTCGCGAGTGAGAGAAGGATAGGCGGCCAGGATCTCCTCGACACTGTCCCCATTGGCCACATATTGCACGACCAGCCAAGCCATCACCCTCGTGCCTCGTACGCATGGTTGGCCATGGCAGACTTGGGGATCGATGCTGATCCGGCTCAGAACCTCGTTCATGGCGTCATGCTAGCATGCCGCTGCGATGCCTGAAGCTCTTGTCAGTCCCTCTATTGACTCTCTCGTCACCGACCTCGCCGGCCGGGGATCGGCCCTCGTCGCCTACTCGGGCGGGGTGGACTCGGCCGTGGTGGCGGCTTTGGCCCACCGGGCTCTGGGCGACCGGGCTTTCGCGGTGACGGCGGCGGCGGAGACCCTCGCCGGGGCGGAGCTGGATCATGCGAGGCGTCTGGCGGCGGAGATCGGGATCCGGCACGAGGTCGTCACCTACAACGAGTTGGACGATCCCGAGTTCGTCGCCAATCCGAGCTACCGGTGCTATGTGTGCCAGGGGATGCGGATGGGCACCATGGTCCGTCTGGCCGCCGAGCGCGGCTATGCCGTAGTTTGTGATGGCACCAACGCTTCCGATCCCGGGCCGGACCGGCCGGGGCTCCGGGCGGTTCGCGAGCGCGGGGTCTATTCGCCCCTGCTGGAGCATGGGGTCGACAAGGAGACGACGCGCTCGATCTCCAGGGCGATGGGGCTCTCCGTTTGGGACCGGCCGGCCAACGCGTGCCTCTCTTCGCGCATCCCCCATGGACAGGTGGTGACCCTGGGGAAGCTCCGCCGCATCGAGGCCGCCGAAGACGTCCTGGCGACCGCCGGGTTCCGCGTGGTGCGCGTCCGGCACGACCAGGGAGCGGCCCGGGTGGAGGTCGGCCCGGATGAGGTAGCGCGGCTGGCGGACCTCTGGGGAGACCTGGAGCCGCGCCTGCGCTCCCTGGGCTTCGAGCGGGTCGCCTACGATCCCCAGGGATACCGCCGCGGCGGCGCGGATCTGCTGGCGTGAATCCTGATCAGCTCAAGCGCCTCCTCGAAGCCGTGGCCGCGGGCGAGCGGTCGCCCGGGGAAGCCCTGAACGACTTGGCGGAGCTCCCCTATTCGGACCTCGGCTTCGCCAAGCTGGACCTCCACCGCGAGCTGCGCAACGGCCTGCCCGAGGCGGTCTTCGGCGAGGGCAAGGAGCTGGAGGACCTGAAAGCCATCGTGGACCGGCTGGTGCGGGCGCACGGACGGGCCTTGGTGACGCGGCTCCGTCCCGAGGCCGCGGCCGAGCTGCGGGGCTCGCATCCCGGGGCCGTCTACCACGAGCGCGCCCGGATCCTCACCTGCGGCGGCCCTCCCGAGAAATTGCCGGGAGCTGTGACCGTTGTGGCGGCCGGGACCTCGGACCTTGGCGTGGCCGAGGAGGCGGCCGTCTGCGCGGCCTGGTTCGGACACGAGGTGGAGCGGTGCTACGACGTGGGGATCGCGGGGCTCCACCGGCTGCTGGGCAACCTCCCGGCGATCCGCCAGGCGGACGTGGTCATCGCTGTCGCGGGCATGGATGGCGCACTTCCCACGGTCGTCACCAGCCTGGTTTCCGCTCCGGTGGTGGCCGTGCCCACGAGCGTGGGGTATGGGGCGAGCTTCGGGGGCCTGGCCGCCCTCCTGACCATGCTCAACGCCTGCGCGCCGGGAATCGGGGTCGTCAACATCGACAACGGCTACGGCGCGGCGGTCCTGGCCAGCCGGATCGTTAGGATTGTCTCCCGGTCAGGCGCTCGGCAAACATAGCGTCGCCGTAGGAGTAGAACCGGTATCCCTCCCGGACCGCCTCCTCATAGGCGGCCAGAACGCGCTCGCGGCCGGCGAAGGCGGAGACCAGCATCAGCAGGGTGGATCGCGGCAGGTGGAAGTTGGTGAGGAGGGCGTCCACCACCCGGAACCGGAACCCGGGGGTGATGAAGAGCTCCGTCGAGCCGCTGCCGGCCCGAACCTCTCCATCACCCGCGAGAGCCGCCGACTCCAGGGTTCGGACGACCGTGGTCCCCACCGCGACGACTCTGTCAGCTTTCCGTATCGCCTCGGCCGTCTCCTCGCCGATCTCGTAGCGCTCGCGGTCCATGCGGTGCTCTTCGATCCTCTCGACGCTGACGGGCCTGAAGGTGCCGATTCCCACGTGGAGGGTCACCCTGGCAATGCCCACGCCGGCCTCTTCGATCTCTTTCAGCAGATCCTCCGTAAAGTGGAGCCCTGCCGTGGGGGCGGCGATGGCGCCGGGTGTTCTGGCATAGACGGTCTGGTAGCGCTCCCGGTCCTCGGGCGTGTCTGGAC
>CAXTNS010000857.1:0-2558 GCA_964245465.1 uncultured Thermoanaerobaculia bacterium | reverse complement strand
CGGAACCGACACGAAACTCTCCACCCACCCGGGCGCCGCCGGGAGCGAAGAGCTGCCCGGCCACCTGCGCGTCGTCACCGGTGGGATCGCTGTTCCAGACGACGACGAAAGCTCCTGTCCGAGCGGACATGGAGACTCTGGAAGAGTCCTGATTCCTTCGCCGTACCGTATTCACGTGGAATTCCGGACCGACGGGATTTCCTCGAAAATCGACGAGGCGTCCAAAGACTCCCCACGCCCCTGAACCCGCATCCGGTCCCTCTTGACTCTGGCTCTCCCAAACCACCACAAAATTACCGCGCGCGTCGAGAGCCATACCCGTCGGAGCCTCGGAATGAAAACCCTCCGAAGTATCCAGCGTCAAAGCTCGTGGTCCTTCGGCAAAACCATAACGGCGGGCATTGACACGCCACTTGCTGAACGTCACCACCAGATGGCCTGCCTCGTTGCCGGCGATTAATCCTCCACCACAGCACCCAATCCCATAGGAGCTCGCCACCCTGAATGGCGGGCCGAGTGCTTCGTCTTCCACCGTAAAACCCCGAAGCGAGAGCCTTTGCCGGCCTCCGTCATCTCCTATTCGGGGTAGGTCTAACCATGACACCAGGATACTGCCATCGGGCCTCACGACGACGTTGTTGACTCGTTGGTGCCGGGGCTTCGCGGCCCAGACCAGCAACGGCGGGCCGGCCGGGCTCTGCGGATGCCCTCCAGCGGGAACCATGAGACCGGCAACCGTGAGGAGGAGAGCCCTTTTTACAAACCTGTTCATGCGATACACCTTACCAGAACCTACCAGCAGGACGCTTCCTGAGAGATCACTTTGACGGAATCTATTCCCCCTACAATGCTGCCGTCTGAGCCATAGAGTCCAACCGGTGAGTTGCCGCCGTCCTCGAGGGCTTCGAGAGCTGTGATCTCGTCCTTGCCGCCAAGCACCGCATCGCTCAGGTCGCCGAGGGCGTCGGACCGGAGCACGTAGATTCCTCCGCCGTTCCTCTCTCAGGCGATGGCGAAGCCGCCGTCTCCGAGAGACGTTGCCTGGGGGAAGTCGCCCGCGACAGGCTTGCAGTAGACCGCGATCTGCCCGGGCTTTAGCGGGGCACCGAAACGGTCGAAGATGGCCCAACGAATCCAGGGTCCGCCGCCTTCTTCGTCCGCGCCGGACCACGCCACGAGGAAGTCACCCGAGGCCAGCGCCGAAACGGTGGGATGGCCGGGCGATGCCGAGCTCCCGCTGGCGATGGTGAATTCCGGGGTGAGCACGGCTCCCTGGCCATCCAACACGAGTCCCGCAATGGATATCTCCGCTTCGCTTTCTCGCTGCCAGACCACGAGGCTGTTGCCCATGGGCTCGGTGGCCAACCGCGGCGGGCCCGGGCTTGTCAGGCTGGAGCCGCCGATTTCGGTCTGGCTCACCACTTCCTCCAGGTAGAGATCCGTCGTTTGCAAGAGGATCCGCGAGTCCCCCGAAACGGGTCCAATCCCGCTCAGAGCGCTCAGCGAGAGAGCCAGGCCCGAGGGTTGGACCGCGCCATTCTTAATGATCTTCAAGACCCAGTCGATTGCATCGCAGGCGCTTTGGCCAGTTCCCAACTCGCAGCCGGGTTTCGTGAATTTAAAATTCCGTCGACCCCTGCCCGGACCGGCGCCGCCGGCGAGACTGTTGGTGGCCCACCCGTTCGTGGGCTTATCCAGACATAGGTCCAGGAGTTGGTCCCGGTGTACGGCCATGCAGCCTTGCTCTGCAGCCCTGGTATGCCGCTGTAGCCAGTTCCGCTGTTGAAGTCGATGGTGATGGAAACTTTGTCTGTCGGCACATACGCCACCACCGCGGAGCTCCCATCATAGGCGAGCGCCGACTTGTTGTGACTTGCGCTCGGCTGATCCTTGATGCGGTTGTATTCCGGCTTCAGGCGCTGCCTGGAGACTGGGGCGGACCGTCCCCATCCCGGAAGCCGACCGTCCGCGCCCTCGAAGGCGATCCGAATGAGCCTGGCGAAGCCCCGGATGCAGGCAAAAGTACGCAAGCTGACCCCGGTCTTCTCCAAATCGGCACCGGCGTTCAGCAAGCCGGAACCGGCAATCCGCAAACTGCCCTCGCCAGTGCGCAAGCCGCTCTCAAAAGTGCGCAAGTCGGGAGTGGTCTTCACCAAGCCAGCCTCAAAAGTCCGCAAGTCGGCCCCGGTGATGCGCCTGCCACCCTCGGCAGTGCGCCTGCCGGAGTCAATCCTGCGCAAGCCGGGGGTAAAAGTCCTTCCGCCGGGCGGAAAAGGAAGCCCGGAAGGGCGGGCGGAAGGGGAGGCGACCTCGAAAGCTTTCGGATCGGGCGGAACCGGCCTCCTGCCGGGTGCCGGGGAGGTTGTGGCGATGGCGGCGAAGCCCGGGCTGGGCTTGAGGGGAAGGCTCGTGGGGCTGGGAGTATCCTCGCCGGCTTGAAAAGTGGGGTGAGTCAGGCCGGCAGGGATGCCGGCGCTCCCAGGGGCGCTACGCCCACAGGCTAATCCAGTCTTGACAGACCCTCTGTTGAGGGATTGGGCGAGGGCGGGTTCTTTGAC
>CAXTNS010000856.1:0-2568 GCA_964245465.1 uncultured Thermoanaerobaculia bacterium | reverse complement strand
GGCCCACATCGTCAAGGCCGCCCTGGGCGAAGCGGCGGAATTCATCGGTAAAAGCGTCGGTAACCCCGATCCATCCGGAATTGGCGTCCGCGTCGAGTCGCGTCTGCCCATCGGCTCGGGCTTCGGCAGCTCCGCGGCCACGGCCGTGGGGGTGATCGCCGCCTACCTCTCGTTCCGTGGGGAGGATCTCGATCTTGGGAGGATTGAAAGGCTCGCCCGGGAAGCCGAGCGCCGCCAGCACGGGCTCCCTTCGGGGATCGACACCGCCACCGTGCTCCGGGGCGGCATCCTCTGGGCGCGCAAGCTTCCCTCGGGCGAGCTCGAGACGGAGACGATCGCGCAGCGCTCTCCCCTCCTCTCCCGCCTCCGGGTCTACGATACGGGCACGCCGCCCGAATCCACGGGCGCGGTGGTGGCCGCCGTGCGCGCCCGGCGCGACCGGGATCCCGCCCGCCACGAGCGGCTCCTCGACGGCATCGAGGCCGCCGTCCGCGCCTTTCGCGGCGAGCTCGCCCGGGAAGAAGAGGAAGAAGAGGAGGACCCGGCGCGCATCGTGCAATCAATTTCGGACTGCCAAAGGTGTCTGGAGGAGCTGGGGGTGGTGCCGAAGGCGGTCCGTGCCGTGGTGCGCCGGATCGAGGCTGAAGGCGGCGCCGCCAAGATCTCCGGCGCCGGCTCGCTGGCGGGACCGGGAGCAGGGTCCCTGCTGGTCTATCATCCCGAGGTCGGTAAGATCTCCGGCTGGCCGTTTTTGCAGCCGTTTCCTTTTCATCCTGTTCACCTGGGAGCCGAAGGGCTCCGTCTGGAGACCGACGCATGAGCAAGGCCACCGTTTCCGCGCCGGCCAACATCGCCTTCATCAAGTACTGGGGCGCCCGCGACCTCGACCGCGCCCTGCCCATGAACCCCTCGATTTCCATGACCCTGGAGCACTGCGTGACCCAATGCACGGTGGAGACCCTGGGGCACGGCGGTGAGGACGAGGTCTGGCTCGCCGAGCCCGACGGCGGCTTCGGCACCCCCGAGCCCGAATACGCGCAGCGCATGCGCGAGCACCTGGGCCGCATCCGCCAGTGGGCTGGCCGCACCGAAGCCGTGCGGGTGGCCACGCGCAACACCTTTCCCACGGCCGGCGGCCTGGCCTCCTCCGCTTCGGGCTTCGCGGCCCTGACCCTCGCCGCCGCCGGCGCGTTCGGCAAGAAGGCGTCCGCCAAGGAGCTCTCCCTGCTCGCCCGCCGCAGCGGCTCGGGCTCGGCCTGCCGCTCCGTCCTCGGCGGCTTCGTCGAGTGGACCGCTCCCAAGGGAAACGGCAACGTGAACAGCGGGGGCGATGACGACAGCTACGCCCGCCAGATCGCCGACGCCGACCACTGGGACCTGCGCAACGTCATCGCCGTGGTCGAGATCGGCCCCAAGACCGTCTCTTCCATCGAGGGGCACCGCCGCGCCCTCTCCAGCCCCTACTACGCCAAGCGCCAGGAGCTCCTCCCCCAGCGGATCGACAAGGTGCGCAAGGCCATCCGCGAGCGCGACCTCGCCACCCTCGGTCCCATCCTGGAGGAAGAGGCCGTCGACCTCCATCTGATCGCCATGTCCTCCCAGCCCCCGATCTTCTATTGGAGCCCGGGCACGCTCGCCGTGCTGCGGGCCGTGCGTGAGCTGCGCCAGGAGGGCCTCGCGGCCTGGGTCACCATGGACGCCGGCGCCAACGTCCACGTCATCTGCGACGCGGATTCGGAAGACGAGGTCGCCGACCGCCTGGAAGACCTGCCGGCCGTGGGCTTCGTGATCCGCGACGGCGTGGGACCGGGGCCGGACGAAGAGACCGAGCATCTCTTCTGAGATCATGGAGATCACGGACGTCGTCCTCGTCAAGCTCGGCGGCAGTCTCGTCACCGAGAAAGCGCGGCCGGAAATGCCGCGCCTCGAGGAAATCCGCCGCCTGGCCCGGGAGATCACCGATCAGGGTCCGTTCCGCCTGATCCTGGGCCATGGCAGCGGCTCCTTCGGGCACATCGCCGCCCATCGGTATGGCATCGCAAACGGGATCCGGTCGGCGGACCAGCTCCCCGGCATCACCGTGACCCAGCACCGGGCCGCCGCGCTCAACCGCCTGATCGTGGAATCCCTGTCCGACGCCGGTGCCCTCCCCTTCTCCATCGCCCCGTCGAGCTGCATGGTCTCGGCCGGAGGCCGGCCCGCCTCCTTCGCGGCCGAGCCCCTTGTCCTCGCCTTCCAAAGGGGGCTCCTGCCCGTTCTCTACGGCGACGTGGTCCTGGACCGCGAGCGGGGCATCTCCATCGCCTCCACCGAGCAAGTCTTCGAGATCGTGGCCCGCTGCCTCCTCGACCGCGGCTGGACGGTCCGCCGAGTCCTCTGGCTCGGAGAGACCGACGGCCTCTACGACGAGTCGGGCCGGACGATCCCCCGGGTCTCCGCCGCTGACTTCGAGCAGGCCACCCAGGCCATTGGCGATCCCAAGGGGATCGACGTCACTGGCGGCATGCGCCTCCGCATCGAGACCGCCCTCTCCCTGGTGAAGATGGGGATACCCTCCCTGCTGCTGAA
>CAXTNS010000855.1:0-2569 GCA_964245465.1 uncultured Thermoanaerobaculia bacterium | reverse complement strand
GCCGGCGCCTGCTCGTCGCGCAGGATGACCTCCCGCGGATGAGGCAGCTTCTTGCCCTGCAAGATCGCCGAAATGATGTCGGTGTCGATGTGGGCGTCATCCCCTTCGACCCTCACACCGATGGACTTCAGCTTGAAGACGAGGTCCTGGTTGGAGATCCCCATCATCTTCGCGAGGTCCTGGACTCGAATCTTTCCCATATCGTCTAGAAACTCCTGTAATTACCCGGCCGCTCTGCTGCCCTGGATCGATTCGTCAGACTTCCCTTACGACTCCTCCTCCGAACGGAGCCCGGCCTCCTCGGCCGCCCCCTCTCCCTCGTCGCCGTCGGAAGAACGGCTCGCGCGCTGCTGCTCGCTTTCCGCGAAAGCGCGGCTCAGGGCCGCCATGAAGTCCTCGTCGCCCATGGAGGAGCCGCCGGCGGCAGGCGCCTCGGGAGCGCGGAAGGGACCGAGGTCCAGCTCCGCCGCCCGCTTCTCGCTCTGCTCCTTGGCCCAGGCGACCAGCCCCTCGGCCTCGTCCTGAGAGAGCTCCTCGATGCCCAGCGCCAGCAGCGTCTCCGGCTCCGCCTCGGACAGCGCGTCGATGCTGCCGAAGCCCCCGTCCCGGAGCGCCTCGGCCACCTGAGAGCTGATGCCAGGCGCCTCCATCACGTCCGCCTCGCGCGACGCCGGCATCTGGCTCATGGCCGTGTTCAGCATGCGGGCGAGGGCGTCGGCCACCTCGTCCTTGACGTCGCTCTCGCTCTTGATGTCGATGCGGGAGCCGATCAGCTCCGAGGCCAGGCGCACGTTCTGGCCGCGCTTGCCGATGGCGAGCGAGAGCTGCTCGTCCTCGACGATCACGTCCAGGTGCGGCACCTCGCCCTGGTGCGTCACCGACACGCGGGTGATCTTGGCCGGCGCCAAGGCGCTCTGGGCGAAGGTCACCAGGTCGTCGCTGTACTCGATGATGTCGATCTTTTCCCCTCTCAGCTCGCGGATGATCGACTGCACGCGCGAGCCCTTCATGCCCACGCAGGCGCCGACCGGGTCCACGTCCCGCTCGCGGCTGTAGACCGCCACCTTGGCGCGCTCGCCGGGCGCCCGCACGGCGTTCTTGATGACCACCGTGCCGTCGTAGATCTCCGGCACCTCGGTCTCGAACAGCTTGACCAGCAGCCGCGGGTCCGTGCGCGAGAGCACGATCTGCGGCCCCTTGGGCTGCTTGTGCACGTCCACGATCACGGCGCGGATGCGCTCGCCCTGGCTGTAGCGCTCGTGGCGCGCCTGCTCCGAGCGGGGCACCACGGCCTCCGTGCGGCCCAGGTCGACGATGATGTCGCCGCGCTCGAAGCGCTTGACCGTGCCGTTCAGGACCTCGCCCACCCGGTCGATGTACTCGTTGTAGATGTTCTCGCGCTCGGCCTCGCGCACCCGCTGGTAGAGCACCTGCTTGGCGTTCTGCGCCGCGATGCGGCCCAGGCCGTCGGTCGAGATCGGCAGGTGGATCTCGTCGCCCAACTGGGCGTTCGCCTTGTGGTCCTGCGCCTCCTCGACCGTCCACTCGGCGAGAGGGTCCTCCACCGTCTCCACGACCTTCTTGACGATGAACGCCTCGAACTTGCCGGTGTCGCGGTCCAGGTGCGCCTTGACGGGCTCCTTGATCCGGTGCTGCTTCTTGGCCGCCGAAGCCATCGCGTCCTCGAGGGCGGAGATCCACCGCTCCAGATCGATGTCCTTCTCCCGCGCGACCTGGCGCAGGATCTCGTTCAAGTTCAGCTCTGCGGTCTGTGCCTTCTGTGCCGTAGGCATGGTTCTCTTCCTATTCTTCCTTCTTCAAAGCGCCTTCAAAGCGCTACAGCTCGATCTCGAGTCGAGCCGTCTTCACGTTCTTGAGCGGCAATCCCCACGGCTCGCCGTCCTTGCCGTCTTCCTGGAGGAGGATCCGGGCGTCCTCGCCTGAGCCCTGCAACCCCTGGAGGCGCGCCACGACCGTCTTCTTCCTGCCCGTCTCGGGGTCCTCGAAGGTCACCCGCGCCAGCTTGCCGGAGAAGCGGTCGTAATCGGCCGGCTTGTAGAGCTGCCGGTCGAGCCCGGGGGAGGAGACCTCCAGCACGTAACGGCCGGTGCCGAAGTCGAGGACATCGAGAAGGGCCGAGACCTGCTTCGAGACGTGCTGACAGTCGGCGAGCGTCACGCCCTCCGACTTGTCGATGAAGATCCGCAACACTCCGCCCTTGAGCTCGGCGTGCACCAGCTCGCAGCCGGCCGCCTCGGCGACCTGCTCGATCTCCGGCGTAAGCTCCGCGATCCGGCTGGGGGTTGCAGACATCGTCTCGATCTCGTGCTCCTCGTCGTCTTTTCCAGTTTTCACTCTCTAGATCCCAGCGCACCCAACAAAAAAAGTGGGCTCTGGGCCCACTTCTTACCGACCGTCACCGGTCAGGGCAAGCTGGCTCACCCCATTATAGGGAAAAGGATGCGTGCGTTCAAGCCGCGCCGGGACGGACCCTCCCCGGCTCCGGATACCCTCCGGATCAGCCAGCGGGAAGGGGGAGGCGGTGGGCCGCTCTCGGAGAGGATAACAC
>CAXTNS010000854.1:752-2585 GCA_964245465.1 uncultured Thermoanaerobaculia bacterium | reverse complement strand
CGCCCCGCAGGATGGCGAGCAGGCGGTGGGAGGGGATGTCCTTGCCCGGCTCGTCGTGCTCGAAGTAGTCGCGGTAGACGGCGGCCTCGGGGTCCTTCTCCTTGTCGGGCAGCACGCGCACCCGCAGGCCGCCCTCGGTCGCCAGCACCCGGCGCAGCTCGGCCCGCTCGGCGGCGTTCTCGGAGAGGCGCTCGGCCAGGATGTCCCGCGCGCCCGCCAGCGCCGCCGCCGCGTCCTCGACTCCCTTTTCAGTATCTATATAAGGCCGGGCCAGCTCCTCGGGCAGGTCGCGCGAGCCGGCGCGGGCGAGCAGGGCGTCGGCCAGCGGCTCCAGGCCCTTCTCGCGGGCGATCTGGGCGCGGGTCCGCCGCTTGGGTTTGTAGGGGAGGTAGAGATCCTCCAGCAACTGCTTGGTGTCCGCGGCGCGAATGGCGGCCTCTAGCTCCTCGGTCAGCTTGCCCTGCTCCCGGATGCTCTCCAGGATGGCGTCCCGGCGCTCGGCCAGCTCCAGGAAGTACTCCCGCCGCTTGAACAGGTTTTCGAGCTGCAGGTCTTCGAGGCCGCCCGTGGCCTCCTTGCGGTAGCGAGCCACGAAGGGGACGGTGGCACCCTCGGCGAAGAGCTCGGCGGCGGCCTCGACCTGGTTCGGCCGGCAGCCCACCTCCGAGGCGATGATCGCCACGAAACGTGGCTCCAGAACGGCGGTCTTGCTCATGATGGGAGGGTCTCCTTCGAACGGACGGCGTAGTTTACCGCCGGGAACCTTTCCCCGCCATCGGCGTTACAGTGGGTTGGAGACGCGAGAGAGCTCATGAGCCTATCGATGCTGCTGGAACGACCGAGCGACGCGGAGCTGATGGCCCGGGTGAGGGAAGGAGACCGGGACGCTTTCGCGGACCTGGTGGACCGTCACAAGGACGCGGTGGTGAATTACCTCACCCGCCTGACGGGCAGCCGGGACCGCGCCGAGGACCTGGCCCAGGAGACCTTCCTCCGGCTGTTCCGCTCCGCCAGGGACTACACCGAGCAGGGGTATCTGCGGGCCTATCTCTACCGGATCGCCACGAACCTCGTGCGGTCCGAAGAGAGGCGCGACCGGCGGCTCCGGCTGTTGATGCCGTTCCTCCCCCGCGAGGAGCACGCCGAGCCGGCGGCGCCGTCCGGCCTGCTCCGCCGGGAGCTCACCCGGGAGGTCGCCTCGGCGGTGGCCAAGCTGCCCCTGCGGTACCGGGTCCCTCTCGTGCTCCATGAGATCGAGGGCTGGTCCTACGTGGACATCGCCCAGGAGATCGGGTGCCGGGAAGGCACCGTGAAATCGCGCGTCCACCGCGGACGCCAGCAACTGAAAGCCAGGCTCGAGCCCTACTGGAAGGGAGAAACAGCATGGAAGACCACCGGTTAGGGGACCTCTTGCGCGAGCTGCCCCGCGAGCAGGCCCGTCCGGGCTTCACGGCTCGCGTCCTGGAACGCCTCGATCTACCGGGACAAGCGCCGTCAAGAACCCACTGTCCCTTTCGGCTCGCGCTGGCCGGGGCGGCGGCGACGGCGGCAATCATCACGGCGATCTCGGTCGGGGTCCTGATGGATCATCGCGCCGAATCGATCCAAGCTGCCGAAGCCCGGCAGATGCTCCAAGAAATCCGCGCCGAACATGGGCGGCTGGAGCAGGAGATCCAGGAATTGTCCCAGCCTCCCGTGGTGTACATCGGAGGCAATGAAGACGTCGACCTCGTTCTCGATCTTGGAAAAGCGAGCGGGTCCGAAGACGCCACGCCCGCCGCCTACCATGGCGAGACGTTTTGAAAAGAAACCAAAAGGAGATGCTCACCATGA
>CAXTNS010000854.1:0-742 GCA_964245465.1 uncultured Thermoanaerobaculia bacterium | reverse complement strand
ACCATGAATCGCAAGGTTTTTCGTGCCAGCGCCTGGGGTCTCGCCCTCGGGCTGGCGGCCCTGACGGTAGCGGCCCACGCTGACGACGACAAGGAGCCGAGGAAGGTCGAGAGGCACCGGGTCGTCGTGGTCGACAAGGACGGCAAGCGGCAGGTCTTCGAGGGCGACGGGCCGATGATGCGCCGCGGCTACCTCGGCGTGGGCCTGACCGAGCTGTCGCCGGAGCTGCGCACCCACTTCGGGGTGCCGGAGGACGCGGGCGCCATGGTCTCGAACGTCGAGCCCGGCAGCCCCGCCGACAAGGCCGGCATCCGGGTGGGCGACATCCTCACCTCGATCGACGGCCAGGAGGTCAAGTCGAGCTGGGGCATCATGGCGAAGGTCCGCGGTCTCGACGACGGCCAGCAGGTGCCGGTCGAAGTCTGGCGCAACGGCAAGGCCCAGAACCTCACCGTCACCATCGTCGAGAAGGAGCGGCCGGAGCTCGACATGGCGCCATTCTTCTTCAGAGGCGGGGAAGACGGCAAGCCCATGGCCTTCCACTGGAACGAAGACGACATGAAGGCCTGGCCCAAGGCCTTCAAGCTCGAAGGACCGGACGGCGAGCGGGTGCGCCGGCTCGTCTCTCCCCGCGAGGTCGAGCTGGAGAAGAAGCTCAAGGAGCTGGAGAAGAGGATCGCGGAGCTCGAGAAGCAGCTTCAGAAGAAATAGGCCGGAGAGAGAATTAGGGTAGGGGCGGGTC
>CAXTNS010000853.1:0-2587 GCA_964245465.1 uncultured Thermoanaerobaculia bacterium | reverse complement strand
CCGCCACGCTGGCGGAGCCGGGCGCCGGGGCCGGGGGCACGGAGTTCGCCGCGAGCTACACCTCGTTCGGCACCAAGGGGACGCTGCTCGAGATGCTCCCCCGCGTCCTGCCGATCGAGGACGAGGAGGTCTCGGCGGAGCTCCAGAAGGCGCTGCGCAAGCGGGGCATCGAGGTGATGACCGGCGTCAAGCTGACGAGCGCCGAGAAGACGGAGAACGGCGTTACGCTCAAGCTCGAAGGGGGCAAGAAGGATACCGTCGAGGCCGAGATGCTGCTGGTCGCCATCGGCCGCCGGCCGGTGACGGAGAACCTGGGCCTGGAAGCGCTGGGCGTCGAGCTGGAGCGCGGCTACGTCAAGGTCAACCCCTATATGCAGACGGCGGTGCCGCACATCTACGCCATCGGCGACATCGTCAACACGCCCTGGCTGGCTCACGTGGCCTCGTTCGAGGGGGTCCTGGCCGTGGAGCACATGGCCGGCCTGTCGCCGAAGCCGCTCAACTACGACCGCGTCCCCTCCTGCACCTACTGCGAGCCCGAGGTGGCCAGCGTCGGCCTGACCGAGGCCAAAGCCAAGGAGCGGGGCTATGACGTGCAGGTGGGCAAGTTCCCCTTCTCGGCCCTGGGCAAGGCGCGCATCGTCGGCAAGACCGAGGGGTTCGTGAAGGTGGTGCGCGACAAGAAGTACGACGAGGTGCTGGGCGTGCACATCATCGGTGTGCATGCCACGGACCTGATCGCCGAGGCCTGCGTGGCCCTGCAGATGGAGGGTACGGACGAGGAGCTGCTGCGCACCATGCATGCTCACCCGACCCTGTCGGAGGCCGTCATGGAGGCGGCCCACGCGGCCCACGGCGCGGCGATCCACATCTAAAAGGCCACATCCAAGGGATCGACATGGCAAATCTGTTCAAGAACTGGGGTCCCCTCCACCCGCGGGCGGAGAAGACCGAACGGCTGGCGAAGACCGAGCTTCCCCGCGAGCGGCAGCTCGAGCTCTACCACTTCATGAAGCTGAACCGGATGGTCGAGGACCGTCTGGGCAATCTCTACCGGCAGGGCAAGGTGGTGGGCGGGCTCTACTCCAGCCGGGGCCAGGAGGCGACGTCGGTGGGCAGCGCCTACGCCTTGGAGCCGCAGGACGTCATGGGTCCACTCATCCGCAACCTCGGGTCGATGCTCGTGCGGGGCGTCAAGCCGCGCGAGGTCATGATGCAGTACATGGCCAAGAGCGACAGCCCCACGGGCGGCAAGGACGGCAACACCCACTTCGGAGACCTGAAGCGCGGTCTCGTGGCCCCCATCTCCATGCTCGGCGCCGTCATCCCGGTCATGGCGGGAGTCGCCCTCGCGGGCAAGATGCAGGGCAAGGACCTGGTGGCCCTGACCTACATTGGCGACGGCGGCACCTCGACGGGGGACTTCCACGAGGGGCTGAACCTCGCCTCGGTGCTCAACGTGCCGTTCGTGCTGATCGCGGAGAACAACGGCTGGGCCTACTCCACGCCCACGTCGCGGCAGATGCGGGTCAAGAGCATCGCCACCCGGGCCGCGGCCTACGGCATCCCCGGCGAGACGGTGGACGGCAACGACGTGCTGGCCGTCTACGAGGCCACGAAGCGGGCCGTCGAGCGGGCGCGGGCCGGCGGGGGACCGACGCTCATCGAGTCCAAGACCTTCCGCATGAAGGGGCACGCCGAGCACGACGACGCGGGCTACGTGCCCAAGCAAATGTTCGAGGAGTGGAAATTGAAAGACCCGATCGAGCGCTTCGAGCGCCATCTCCTGGGGAACGACCTCGCCACGGAGGACGATCTCAAGGCCATTACGGCGAAGATCGACGCCCAGCTCAACGAGGAGGTCGACTTCGCCCTGGCCTCGCCCATGCCGCCGCCCGAGCGAGCTTTCGAGGGGGTGTACGAATGACCGTCACCTACCTCGAAGCCATCCGCCAGGCGCTCTGGGACGAGATGGAGAAGGACGAGCGCGTCTTCATGCTGGGCCAGGACATCGGCACCTATGGCGGCGCCTTCCGCGTCACCGCCGGGTTCCTCGACCGCTTCGGATCGGGCCGGATCATCGACACGCCCATCAGCGAGTCGGCCATGGTGGGCGCGGCCATCGGCGCGGCCATGATGGGCATGCTGCCCGTCGTGGAGATGCAGTTCATCGACTTCATCTCCTGCGCCTTCAACCAGATCATCAACTTCGCCGCGCCCAACCGCTACCGCTGGGGGCAGAAGGTGCCCCTCGTGGTCCGCGGCCCCGCGGGCGGCAACGTCCACGGCTCGGCGTATCACAGTCAAAATCCGGAGTCGTATTTCCAGCACACGCCGGGCCTCAAGATCGTGGCGCCGGGCACGGTGGCGGACGCCTACGGGCTCCTGAGGGCGGCCATCCACGACCCCAACCCGGTGCTCTACTTCGAGCACAAGTACCTGTACCGACGCTTGAAGGACGAGCTTCCCGAGGGGGACAGCTTCGTGACGATCGGTAAGGCGCGGGTGGCCCGGGAAGGACGCGATCTGTCCATCATCACCTACGGTGCTATGCTTCACGTGGCGCTGGAGGCCGCCGGGCGCCTCG
>CAXTNS010000852.1:1607-2589 GCA_964245465.1 uncultured Thermoanaerobaculia bacterium | reverse complement strand
CCTGATGCAGGAGACCCTGCGAGGCTACGACGCCCTCCTCCAACTCTGCCCAGAGTTGGCCGACCTGGAACGCCGCATCCGCGAGATCCTCGCCTGATCCCCGCCCTCCGGGTTGGCACATCCGTCCCGACTCTGGTAAACCTCCCCCGGCTGGCAGGCGTTCTGCACGGCGCGCGGAGGGGGCTTTGATATGCCAGGCGATGCGGGCAGACAGCGGGTGATCATCGAGGGGGTCGGGCCGGAGGTCGACTGCGGGCGGTTCCCCATCAAGCGGACGGTGGGGGAGCGGGTGGTGGTCGAGGCGGATGCGTTCACGGACGGCCATGACGCCCTCGCGTGCCGGCTTCTCTGGCGTCCGGAATCCCAATCGAAATGGAACGAGACGGCCATGGAGGTCCTGCCCAACGACCGGTGGCGGGCGGAGTTCACCCCCACGGAGCAGGGACGGTGGCTCTACTCCGTCACCGTCTGGGTGGACCGGTTCAAGACGTGGCGGCGCGACCTCAAGAAGCGCGTGGCGGCCGGGCAGGACGTCGCGACCGACCTGCTGGTAGGGGCCGCCCTGGTCCGCGAGGCGAGCGAGCGGGCGGCGCAGGCGCAGAAAGCATCCGACGCGCGGGTGCTCGCCGGGCTCGCCGAGGACCTGGCGGCCGGCTCGGACCCCGAGGAGCGGCTGGAGCTGGCCCTGGACGACGAGCTTGCCCAGCTCATGGACAGCCACGCCGACCGCGTCCAGGCCACGGTCTACAAGCGCGAGCTGGCCGTGGTGGTGGACCGCGAGCGGGCGCGCTTCTCGTCCTGGTACGAGATGTTCCCCCGCTCGACCGGTCCCGAGGGAAAGCACGGCACGTTCCGCGACTGCGAGGCGCGGCTCCCGTACGTGGCCGAGATGGGTTTCGACGTGCTCTATCTGCCGCCCATCCACCCCATCGGCCGCGCGTTCAGGAAAGGCAAGAACAACGCGCTCGAAGCCCATCCGGAC
>CAXTNS010000852.1:936-1597 GCA_964245465.1 uncultured Thermoanaerobaculia bacterium | reverse complement strand
CCCTGGGCCATCGGCGCGGAGGAGGGCGGGCACAAGTCGCTCCTCCCCGAGCTGGGGACTCTGGAGGATTTCCGGCGCTTCGTCGAGAAGGCCGCCGGGTACGGCATCGAGATCGCTCTCGACGTGGCCTTCCAGACCTCGCCGGACCACCCCTACGTCAAGGAGCATCCGGAGTGGTTCCGCAAGCGGCCGGACGGCACCATCCAGTACGCCGAGAACCCGCCCAAGAAGTACCAGGACATCTATCCCTTCGACTTCGAGACCGAGGGGTGGCGCGAGCTGTGGCGGGAGCTCAAAAGCGTCTTCGACTTCTGGATTGGCCAAGGGGTCAAGATCTTCCGCGTGGACAACCCCCACACCAAGCCGTTCCCCTTCTGGGAGTGGGCGATCACGGAGATCAAGCGCGAGCACCCGGACGTGCTCTTCCTTTCCGAGGCGTTCACCCGGCCGAAGATCATGTACCGGCTGGCCAAGCTCGGCTTCACCCAGTCCTACAACTACTTCCCCTGGCGCAACCTCGGATGGGAGCTGAAGGAGTACTTCACGGAGCTGACCCAGACGGAGGTACGCGAGTTCTTCCGCCCGAACCTGTGGCCGAACACGCCGGACTTCCTCACTTAGCCTTTCCAGACCGGCGGCGGGACTGTTTTCGTTCTCGGGC
>CAXTNS010000852.1:0-926 GCA_964245465.1 uncultured Thermoanaerobaculia bacterium | reverse complement strand
GTGCACGAAGACCGGCGGCCGGCCGGTCTTCGTGCACCGCCTGATCCTGGCGGCCACGCTGGGGGCGAGCTACGGCATCTACGGCCCGGCCTACGAGCTGATGGAGCATCTGCCCCGCGAGAAGGGGAGCGAGGAGTACCTGGACTCGGAGAAGTACCAGATCCGCCAGTGGGATCTCGACCGGGAGGACAGCCTGCGCGAGCTGATCGCCCTGGTCAACCGCATCCGCCGGGAGAACCCGGCCCTCCAGAGCGACCGGAGCCTGCGCTTCCATCCCACGGACAACGAGCAGGTCCTCTGCTACAGCAAGGCCGCCGGAGAGAACCGGATCCTGGTGGCGGTCAACCTGGACCCCAACCTCGTGCAGTCGGCCTGGGTGGAGCTGAAGCTCGACGAGATCGGCCTGGAGCCGGACCCGCCGTTTCAGGTCCATGACCTGCTGACGGGGGCCCGCTACACGTGGCACGGATCGCGCAACTTCGTCCAACTCGACCCGCAGCAGGTGCCGGCCCACGTCTTCCGGGTACGCCGGCCGGCGCGATAGGAGACATCGAGACCGTGGCAGACGATTCTCTCTGGTACAAAGACGCCGTCATCTACGAGGTCCACGTGCGGGCCTTCTTCGACTCGGACGGCGACGGCCGGGGGGACTTCCAGGGTCTCACGGCCAGGCTCGACTACCTGCGCGACCTGGGGGTGACGGCGATCTGGATCCTGCCGTTCTACCCCTCGCCATGGCGCGACGACGGCTACGACATCTCGGACTACACGAGCGTCCATCCGGCGTACGGCACCATTGAGGATTTCCAGGTCCTCCTCGACGAGGCCCACAGGCGCGGCCTCAAGGTGATCACCGAGTTGGTGATCAACCACACGTCGGACCAGCACCCCTGGTTCCAGCGCGCCCGCCTGGCCCCGCCCGGCCG
>CAXTNS010000851.1:2201-2603 GCA_964245465.1 uncultured Thermoanaerobaculia bacterium | reverse complement strand
AAGCGCAGCAGGTACCGCTTGAGCCGGTCCTGCCAGGCGATGTGCCCTTCCGTACGGCAGTACCAGCTATGGTGCGACACCACCCAAGGCCGGCGCACCCGCAGCAGGGGCCAGAGCCACCGCAGGCTGGCGTTCGCCTGATGGAAGACGTCGCACCACCAGGTCCAGCGCAGCAGCTCCAGAGGAGATGGTTGCCGGATGACCTGGAAGGGAAAATCGTCCGTCCCCCGTCCCGCCGCCGTCCGGGTCACCACCACGACCTCGTGGCCCATCTCCCTGAGAACGTCGAACAGATGGCGCACCACAGGCGACTTGCCCATTCCCCCCGCCTGCAGGTTCCCCACCCACAACACGGGCCCATGGGGGGACCGGGCATTATTGAACCCCAATTGGAAGTTCAGC
>CAXTNS010000851.1:0-2191 GCA_964245465.1 uncultured Thermoanaerobaculia bacterium | reverse complement strand
CCACGTTGGGCAGAAAGGCCGGGGAGTAGAAGAGGATCTTCATGCGAGGAGGTCGCGGAACCGCTCCGCCTGCCGCGCCAGCGCGTGGCCCCCGTACCACTCCCGCGCCGCCGAGGCGACGGCCTGGGGATCGCCCTCGCCCGTCCAGTGGTGTCTTCCACCATGCCACGCGCAGACCGGCAGCACCCCATGGGCACAGTAGGCCGCGAAGATGGTGGACTTGGGCAGGAAATCCGGGGGATAGGCGAGGAACCCCGCGGCCGATCCCAGGAGCAGAGCGCTCACCTCCGCCGGAGGCAGCACGCCCAGGCCTCGCACCGGGATACCCTCGACCGTCTCCGGGAGATCGACCGCCGGTCCCACGTCCACGATCTCCTCGGCGCCCAGCTCGCGGACCGTCCGGGCCAGCTCCGGCAGGAAGGGGCGCCAGGCCCTTCCCCGCACGCCCGCGCCGCCGAAGACCACGATCCGCCGCGCCCGCTCCCGGAAGCCCGGCACCGCCGCCGGCTCGCCCACGGTGGAGAAGACGGGCATCACCGCGACGTCTGAAGCCCAGGGACGGAGCAGGTCAGCATAGACCGGCAGGGTGGTCGCCAGAGCTCTGCTCCGGCGGGCCAGCGCGGCCGCGATCCGCCGCTGGAAGGGCAGCAGCCAGAACGAGCTGCGCCAAGGGGGACCGGACGCCCATACCTCATGGAAGACCGTCACCAGCCGCCCCTTCCCCTTCCACCGCGCCAGCCCCTCGGCCAGCCACGACGGGCAGCCGCGCCGCTGGTAGCCGTAGCCCGCGTAGTGGAGCAGCACCGTCTCCGCGTCCCCGATCCCGCTCAACAGTCCCTGAACGGTCCGGTCCGGCACCAGGAAGCGCGTTTCGATTCCAAGCTTCGCCAGGGCCTCGGCCAGGGCCGCCGCGTAGGTGCCCACGCCCTCGAAGGGAGGGGGAAGGTGGGGGACGATCTGGAGGATTTTCATGCCCTATACGCTTTCAGACAGCGATCCGCCACCCGGTCCCACGTGAACTTCTCCTCGACCGTCCGCCGGGCGCCCGCGGAGAGGCGCGCCCAGAAGTCCGCGTCCTCCCGCAGCCTCAGGATGGCCTCGCGGATCGCCTCCGGCCGATTGGGCGGCACGAGGAGCCCATTGACCTCCGGCGTCACGATCTCGGGCAGCGAGGCCGCGTCCGAGGCGATCACCGGGCAGCCCCGGGCCATGGCTTCCACCAGGGCCAGGCCGAACAGCTCGTTGGCGCCGGCCCGGCCCTGCTCGTCGACCGGCGTGGGGTGGACGAGCGCCATGGCCCGTCCCAGCCGCTCGATGACGTCTTCGTCAGAGAGGGCGCCCCGGAACCGCACGTCCCTGTCCCGGGCCAACTCCCGCAGCCTCTCGAGATAGGCCCCGTCCGTGGCCGGACCGATCACCTCCAACGGCACCCCCGGCGGCAGCCCCTCGATCAGGAAATGAATCCCCTTGTGAGGCAGCACTCGGCCCAGGAAGATGACCGAGCCGTCGTGAATCGCCTCCGTCCGTGCGGGATACCGCTCCAGGTCCACCCCGCCCCAGATCACCCGGTGGCGCCGGTTCCTCCCCGGCAGGGAGCGCGCGGCGTACTCCGAGATCGGCAGGTGCGCCGCGATCCAGCGCGTGGCGTCGATCTGGTATCCCGGCGTCCACCCGCCGCCCCCCAGGTCCGACACGAACACGCGGCTCCCCCGCAGGCGGCCGGAGAGGGCGGCCAGGAACGTGGGGAAGACGAAGAGCTGATGGCAGTGGATCACGTCCGCCCCGGCCAGCTCGGGCCAGAGGCGGGGCGAGAACGGCGTCATGCGGTCCCGCGTCCAGCTCTCCAGGATCACCCGCTCGTAGCCCGGCTTCGGACGTTCCCGCAACGCCCGCGGACCGAAGCTCACCAGCTTCACCTCGGTGGCCTCAGGCTTGTCCGCCATGGCCCGTGCCAGCTCCTCGGCGAAGCGCTCGCCGCCGCCCAGGACGGACTCGGAGGAGAAGTAGGTGGGAGTCACGTGAACGACCTTCACCGCCAGTGCACCCACCCGGGCCGGGTGAAACCCAGGGTGACGATGACGAGCTGCCCCGCGAGCGCCGCGGCGCTCCCCAGCACGTTGAACGTCAGCACCCCCGCCGTGGTGGAGAGCGGCAGCAGGGCCACCAGGACCGCCTGCGCCGCGACCAGGCT
>CAXTNS010000850.1:0-2603 GCA_964245465.1 uncultured Thermoanaerobaculia bacterium | reverse complement strand
GTTTTTCCCGTGCCGGCACCCGAGCGCGAACGTTCCGCTTCCGACACTGCCGCGAGCCATCTCATCGAGCCCCACGGCGGTGAGCTGATCAACCTCATGGCCGCCGCCGACCGCGCGGCCGAGCTCAAGGCTGCCTCGCGCGACTGGCCCTCCTGGGACCTCACAGCCCGCCAGATCTGCGACCTGGAGCTGCTCCTGAACGGCGGCTTCTCCCCGCTCGCGGGCTTCATGAAGAAGGCCGACCACGACTCCGTCTGCGAGCGCATGCGCTTGGCGGACGGGACCCTGTGGCCCATCCCCATCCTGCTCGACCTCCCCGAGCCGGCGGTTGAGAAGCTCCGCAAGGGCGGCATGCTCGCCCTGCGCGATCCCGAGGGGGTGATGCTCGCCGCCCTGCACGTGGAGGAGGTCTGGCCGCTCGACCGCGAGGCCAGCGCCCAGGCCACCTTCGGCACCACCGATCCCCATCATCCGGGCGTCGGCTACCTCCTGAACAAGACCCACGCCACCGCGGTGGGCGGCCGGCTGGAGGGCTTGCAGCTCCCCGTCCACTACGACTTCCGCGCCCTGCGCCAGACGCCCGCCGAGCTGCGCGCCGAGTTCGTCCGCGAAGGCTGGCGCCGCGTGGTGGCCTTCCAGACCCGCAACCCCATGCACCGCGCCCACTGCGAGCTGACGCTCCGCGCCGCCAAGGAAGCGCGGGCCAACCTGCTGATCCACCCCACCGTGGGCTTGACCAAGCCGGGCGACCTCGACCACTACACCCGCGTGCGGTGCTACCAGGCCGTGCTCTCCCGCTTCCCGCAGCACACGGCCAAGCTCTCGCTCCTGCCCCTCGCCATGCGCATGGGCGGCCCGCGCGAGGCCCTGCTCCACGCCCTCATCCGCAAGAACTACGGCTGCACCCACTTCATCGTCGGCCGCGACCACGCCGGCCCGGGCAGCGACCGCCAGGGCAAGCCCTACTACGGTCCCTACGACGCCCAGGAGCTGCTGCGCCAGCACCAGGAGGAGCTGAGCGTCGAGATGGTGCCCTTCCAGATGGTTTCCTACGTGGAAGACCTCGACACCTACATGTCCCAGGACGAGATCCCGCCGGGCTCCCGCACCCTCGACATCTCCGGCACCGAGCTGCGCCGCCGCCTCCAGGAAGGCCGCGAGCTGCCCGCCTGGTTCACCTTCCCCGAGGTGGCCGAAGAGCTGCGGCGCACCCATCCGCCGCGCGCGAAGCAGGGCTTCACCGTCTTCTTCACCGGCCTCTCCGGCGCCGGCAAGTCGACCATCGCCTCCGCGCTCCTCGTCAAGTTCATGGAGACGGGCGGCCGGCCGGTCACCCTGCTCGACGGCGACATCGTGCGCAAGAACCTCTCCTCGGAGCTCAACTTCTCCAAGGAGCACCGGGACATCAACATCCGACGCATCGGCTTCGTGGCCGCCGAGATCACCAAGAACGGCGGCATCGCCATCTGCGCCCCCATCGCCCCGTACGACAGCGTGCGCAAGGAGGTGCGGACCATGATCGAGCCCGGCGGCGGCTTCGTGCTGGTCCACATCGCCACCCCGATCGACGTCTGCGAGGACCGCGACAGGAAGGGCCTCTACGCCAAGGCCCGCGCCGGCATCCTCAAGGAGTTCACCGGCATCTCCGATCCCTACGAGGAGCCGGCGGACGCGGAAGTGGTCATCGACACCACCGCCCTCTCCCCCGAGGAAGCGGCGCAGGAGATCCTCCTCTACCTTGAGCGCGAGGGCTACGTCGGCGGCGCCCTGGAGGTGCGTTGACGGTCTCCTCCCAAAAGGACGTTGATCGGATCCGGGAAGCGCTGGAGAAGGCACGCCGCGCCCTCCAGCGCTTCACTCCGGGAGAGATCGAAGCCCGGAGCAAGTCCGGCGACGATCCCGTCACCGAGGCCGACACCACGGTCGACACCCTGCTGCGCGAGCTCCTGCCTCAGGACGGCGAGGGCTGGCTCTCCGAGGAGACCGAAGACGACCTCGACCGCCTCGATCGCCGCCGCGTCTGGGTCGTGGACCCGCTCGACGGCACCCGCGAGTTCGTGACCGGCATCCCCGAGTGGTGCGTCTCGATCGGCCTCGTGGAAGAGGGCGAGCCCGTCGCGGGAGGCATCCTCAACCCTGCCACGGGCGAGACCATAGTGGGCGCCCGCGGCCGGGGCGTGACTCTAAACGGCCGTCCCGCCCGCGTCAGCGACCGCGCCACCCTGCAAGGTGCCACTGTGCTGGCGAGCCGTAGCGAATTTAAGCGTGGCGAATGGCAGGGCTACCGCGAAGGCCTCTTTGAGATCCGCCCCACCGGCTCCGTCGCCTACAAGCTGGGCCTCGTGGCCGCCGGGATCGTGGACGCTACCTGGACCCTCACCCCCAAGCACGAGTGGGACGTGGCGGCCGGGGTGGCCCTGGTGCTGGCGGGGGGAGGGATGATCGTGGCGGGATCACTCGAGGAGGCCCGATTCAACCGGGCCAAGCCGAAGCTGTCCCGGTTGATCGCCACGACCCCGGCGCTGTTGCCGGAGATCGAGCGGATCGCCGCGCAGGCCGAGTTCGGCGTCGGCGGCGAGCACGAGGAGGTGCTCGCGACGTAC
>CAXTNS010000849.1:0-2611 GCA_964245465.1 uncultured Thermoanaerobaculia bacterium | reverse complement strand
GAATCAGCCGGCAACCCAGACCACGGAGCCTCCGCCACCGGCAACCCCCGAGCCGCCGTCGCTGCGCGAGCTTTGCCGCGGACGCCAGCCCTCGGAAGAGGCCTTGCTCGACGAGAGCCGCCGCTACGTCACCGAGACCTTCTGCAGCGCCACCCTCTGGCTCGACGGGCTCTTCGGCGGACCGCCCGACATCGAGAACGCCCAGGCGGTGTCCGGGCGCGTCGAGCTGTCCACGATCTACACTGAGGAGGACGGTGCCCAGCCCAAGGGCCGCCTGCGCCTCAACTATGACCTGCCGAACCTCAAAAAACGTTTCAATCTCTTCCTCGGCCGGGACGACGGCGACGAGTTCGTGCAGGGCCGCGAGGAAGGCTTCTCCATCCGCTCTTCGGTTTTCGGGATCGAGACCGAGGACCGCTGGCTCGCGGGGCTCGGCTACTCGCCTCCCGGCAAATGGTCGGAGCGCCTCGACTTCCGCGTCGGCGCCCGCCTGAGCACGGCGCCCGAGGCCTTCGTGCAGGGGCGCCTGCGGCGCAACGTCTTCCTGGGCGAGCGGTCGGTCTGGCGTTTGCGGGAGACCGTCTTCTACGAGAACCGCGATGGTTTCGGCTCGACCACCAGCGCCGACTTCGACCACGTCCTGCGGCGGACGCTCCTTTTCCACTCGGGGACGGTGGGCACCATCTCCGAAGCCACCAGCGGTGTGGACTGGCGCACGGCCACGGTGCTCTACCAGAACCTCGGATCGAGGTCCGCCATCGCCTGGGAGCTCTTCCTCCGCGGCTCGACGGACGACGAAGTGAACGTCAGGGAGTACGGCGCCCGCACCGTCTACCGCCGGCCTCTCAACCGCCAGTGGCTCTACGGCGAGCTCATCGGCGGCTACACCTGGCCCCGCAAGTCGCGGGACGAGCCGCGCGAAGGCTCGGCGCTGATCGGTTTCGGCCTGGAGCTGCTGTTCGGTAAGTCGCCGTTCTGAAAAGAACGGTGTCACCTCAGGACGTCGAGCACCTGCCGCGGCGTTACGACGCGGTCAGCCAGTCCCTCCACCGGTGCCTTGAGCCACAAGGCCGGGACAACCTCTTTCCCAGCGGCAACAGGCAGCCGGCGGGCCTTGGCTTCGAGCTCGGCCAGAAGTCGCCCGGCATCTCTTGGTGCTCCCCACTTCACCTCGCCGACCGGGACGCTGCCACCATCAAGGCTGTAGGCCACCCAGATCGACCTCGAGAAGTTGACGGTCCAGACCAGGCCCCCACCAGCGGCCCGCTGTGCCCCAGGTTCTGCCGCCGACCTCGAGCAGCGGAACGCTCGCTCGGGCCAGCTCTTCCCAGACCTCGCCGACGTGATGCCCAAGCCTTTGAAAGATCTCCTCCTCCACCGTTGCCACCCGGCCGGCGCCGAGCCGTGATCGGTCGACTTCGACGTAGCGAAACCAGAACCGTAAAAACGGATCGGAAATCTTGTACAGCGTGCGCTTGGTGCCACGCGGCTCGTCCCCGAAAGGGAGCTCGCGAGCAATCAAATCCATATCCTGCAAACGCTGGAGCGGCCGCGACAGCGCCGTTGCAGGTTTGCTCAACCTGGCCGCGATCTCGTAGGAGGGCGTCCCAATCCGGACATGTGACGCGGTCGAAGCCCGGCAAGAGCCGGCCGATCTCCGTCGCCAGGCTTGAGCGCTGGAGACTGGCTTCGCGGTCATCGCCGACATAGTAGACCGCCCGATCCGCCGGCAGGATCTCCCGCAACAGCCTTGACTTGCCGCATCGCCGACGGCCGTAGACTACTCTCAGCGAGCCCTCCTCGCGGTCCAGGAGGCGGTGGAAACGGTCGGCTTCTTCGCGGCGGTCGAGGAAGGGAAGCTTCATGGCAGGGTGTCGGGGCACCAGGATTATGTAGCAGAAACATTATGTACCTGCTACATAATCCTGGCAAGGCTGGGGAACAGAAGGCTTTCTCAGTCGTACCGCATCGCGATCAGCGGGTCCACCCGCGCCGCTCGCCGGGCTGGGATGTAGCAGGCGATCCCGGAGACGGCCAGGAGCAACAGCGCGATGGCAGCGAAGGTCATGGGATCGGTCGCGCTCACCCCGTAGAGCAGGCTCGACAGGACGCGCGTCAGGGCGAGCGCTCCGAGCAGACCCAGCGCCACGCCCACGAGCACCAGCGCGAGACCCTGCTTGATCACCATCCCCAGCACGTCGCGCGCCTGGGCTCCCAGGGCCATGCGGACCCCGATCTCGTTCTGGCGCTGGACGACCGAGTGGGACATTACGCCGTAGAGGCCGATCGCCGCCAGGATCAGGGCCAGGCCGGCGAAACCGCCGAGCAGCAGGGTGCCGAAGCGTGTCCGCGAGATGGATTCGGCGAGCCAGCTCTCCATCGTGCGGACGTCCGAAACGGGCTGGTCCTTGTCGATCGCCAGGATCTCGCGCCGGGCGGCCGCCGCCAGGCTCTCCGGCTCCACGGAGGTGCGCAGGATGAGCGTCATCGACGAATAGGCGAGCTGAGCGGGCGTCCAGTACACCATGGGACGCAACTCACCGTCCAGAGTGCTGTACCTGGCGTTGCCGACGACCCCGATCATCTCGGTCTGATAAGGATCGTATTACAT
>CAXTNS010000848.1:1441-2613 GCA_964245465.1 uncultured Thermoanaerobaculia bacterium | reverse complement strand
ACCCCCACCTCCCTCGCGGTCTCCCGGGGGACTCCCAGCTCGTCTAACAGGGCCCGAGTCTGCTCTCCCAACGCGGGCACCTTGGCACTGGCGGCCCGTGGCCGTCCGCCGTCGAAACGCGCGGGGAAGGCCACCCGCGTGAGGTGGTCCGGGCCGCGGAAAAGGAGATTCCGGGCCAGGACCTGGGGGTGCTCCCGGGCCTGCGCCGCGGAGAAGACCGGCTCGGCGGGGACGTCCTCGCGACCCGCGAGGTCCATCCAATCGGCGAGGGTCCGGCTCCGGATGAGATCTCCCACCTGGCGGCGGGCACGGACGGAATCCAGGTACTGGAGGCGGATCAGGTCCTTCCGTCCCGCGGCGAGGCAGAACCGGCGCCAGAAGTGGGGCTCCAGGGCCGCGATGGCGAGCAGCCTGCCGTCCGACGTCTCATAGACGTTGTAGCAGGGAAGCGCGCCCGTTAATGGAAGACGCTCTCCAATCCCTTTCCTACCGCCAGCCTCCGCGGCCCAGCCGACCAGGTTGGCGTGGACGCCCGCGTCCAGGAGAGCGGCGTCGATGCGGCGTCCCTCTCCCGTCCGCTCTCGTTCCAGCAGAGCCGCCAGGATTGAGGTTACGGCGCTCCACGCGCCGGTCAGGTCGGCCAGGAGCGCCGTGGGCATGGACGCTCCCGGCGCGAGCGTTCCGGCCACGGCCTGATAGGTGAGGTCGTGGCCCGCCCGCGCCGCGTAAGGCCCCTCCTGGCCCCAGCCTGAAATCGAGCAGACCACCAGCCGCGGATACCGCGCCCGCAGCTCCTCCGGCGGGAAACCCAGCCGGGCCATCCCGCCTGGGCGGAAGCCCTCGATCAGCACGTCCGCCCGCTCCAGGAGCCGTCCCAGGATCTCCCGCCCCGCCGGCTGTTTGAGGTCCAGCGCGATGCTCTCCACGCCCGAGAGCAGGATCGCCGCGAGAGCCCCGATCCCCTCGCGGACCGGCGGCGCCGTCCGCACCGGATCCCCCTCCCGGGGCTCCTCCACCTTCACCACACGAGCCCCCAGGTCCGCCAGCAGACGCGCCGTCAGCGGACCCGGGAGATTGCGGGAGAGATCGACGACCAGGAGACCGGCGAGAGGAGAGGCCACCTACTCGCGCTCGACGACCATCGCAAACCCGACGCCGCCAGCCGCGCAGAC
>CAXTNS010000848.1:0-1431 GCA_964245465.1 uncultured Thermoanaerobaculia bacterium | reverse complement strand
GGCCGAGGTTCTGGTTGCGGCGCCGCAGCTCGTAGAGGAGCTGGGTGACCACGCGGGCCCCGGTGGCGCCGAAGGGGTGGCCGATGGAGATCGAGCCGCCCGTCACGTTGTAGCGCTCGAAGTCCACCACGCCCAAGGGCTCGCTCCGGCCCAGCTCGCGCTCGGCGAACTTCTTCGACGCGAAAGCCTTCATGTTCGAGAGGATCTGCGCCGCGAAAGCCTCGTGCATCTCGATCAGCTCGATGTCCGAGAGCTTGACCCCGGCCGCGTCCAGCGCCATCGGCGCCGCGTAGGCCGGTCCCTGGAGGAGCTGGTCGCCCGGGTTGAGCGCCGCGAAGGCGTAGGAGCGGATATAGCCCAGCGGCGTGTAGCCCAGGGCGTTGGCCTTCTCCTCGCTCATCAGCAGCACGGCCGAGCCGCCGTCCGTCAGCGGGCTCGAGTTGCCGGCCGTGAGCGTGCCGTAGCCCTTGTCGAAGACCGGCTTGAGCTTCGCCAGCGCCTCCATCGACGTGTCGGCGCGGACGCCGTTGTCCTTGGTCACGGCCTTGTCATAGCCCGGCGGCGGGAAGGCGGGCGCGATCTGCACCGTCAGGCGCCCGTCCGCCGTGGCCGCGGCGGCCCGGTGATGGGACATGAGGGCAATTTCATCCTGAGCGCGGCGCGAGATGTCGTTCTCCTTGGCCATCTTCTCGGCCGACTGGCCCATAGAGAGCCCGGTCGTGTACTCGGCGATGGCCGGAGCCACCGGCGCGAGGTCGGCCGGCCGCAGCTTGCCAAACGTCGCCACCTTCTGGGGCAGCGTCTTCGCCTTGCTCGCCTCCATGAACGTCCGCGCCGCCTTGCGCGAGAACTGGATCGGCACGTTGGTCAGCGACTCCGCGCCACCCGCCAGCACCACGTCCGCCTCGCCCGAGAGGATCGCCCCGGCGCCGAACGTCAGCGCCCGCGTCGAGGAGGCGCAGGCCAGGTTCACCGTCACCCCCGGGATCCGCATGGGCAGCGACGTGCGGAAGACCACCTCGCGCCCCAGGTTCGGGGCCTGGAGCGACGGCACCACCACGCCGAAGATCGACAGGCCGATCTCGTCGGGATCGATGGCCGTCCGGGCGATCAGCTCCGACGCCGCGATGCTCGCGAGGTCGGTCACGTCCATGTTGGAAAAGTCGGTGCCCGACTTGAGGAACGGCGTCCGGCATCCGTCGACGATGGCCACGCGTCCCCGGGGCCCCTTCAGCTCCCGGCGGGATGTCGTCTTGACCTTGACCGGCGGTCCGGACTCCCGGGTCCAAACGGTATCGGCACGCTCCGTGACCTCCTCCAGGGCCGAAGCCATGTTCGGCGGCCGGAGAGGCGCGGGCGGTGCGGCATTGAGGGCGCTGTTCTCAGGCATCTCAGGCATGGTTCCTCCTCCTCGCCGGACCTATATACCAC
>CAXTNS010000847.1:0-2615 GCA_964245465.1 uncultured Thermoanaerobaculia bacterium | reverse complement strand
GTTCTGCGCGTTGATCTGCAGGCGCTCGCCCGTGGGGGAGGCGGGCTCGGGTACCATCTCGTAAACGGCGGCGGGGCAGAAGCGCTGGCAGGGGTTGGCGTACTCGACGGTGCACTGGTAGATGCAGATGTCGGTGTCCGCCACCAGCAGGTGGATCGGCTGGTCCTCGTCATGGGCGGTGCCGGAGTTGTAGACGTCGGCCAGGCGGTCAAAAGTGAGCCGGCCGTCCGGCTTCACCGGCTCCGGACGCGGCAGGCGCTGCCCGTCGGGCGTGTTCAGGGGGATCATGCGCTCGTGGCCGGGCTTGGTTTCCACCTGGTTCAAGACGCCCCAGCCGCGTCCGCCCGTCACCAGCCCGATGCCGGCCTGCGCCATGCCCGCCACCATGCCGTGATCGAAGGCCTGGTGGAAGTTGCGCACCGGCCAGAGCTCCTCCTTGATCCAACTCGATTCGATCTTCTCCTGATAGGCGGCTAGGCGCTCGGCCGTAACCCTGCTGCCATTGCCAGCCTTGAGGGCTTCCAGGATCGTCTCGGCGGCCAGCATGCCGGACTTCATGCCCAGGTGGATCCCCTTGAGGCGCTGGCTGTTGAGCAGGCCGCCCGAGTCGCCGATGATCAGGAAGCCGTCGCCGTACGGGCGGGGCATGGACCACCAGCCGCCCTCGGGGAGGGCCTTGGCGCCGTAGAAGGACATCTTGCCGCCTTCCAGGAGGGGCGCGACGGCGGGGTGCGTCTTCATCCGCTGGAACTCGGCGTGCGGGTCGAGCAGGGGGTTCTTGTAGTCGAGCCCCACGACCAGGCCCACGATGAGCTGGTCGTTCTGCATGCCATACAGGAAGCCGCCGCCGAAGGTGTCGAAGCCGAGGGGCCAGCCCAGGGTATGGATCACGTCGCCCGCGTGGACCCGTCCCGGCGGCAGGTCCCAGACCTCCTTGATGCCGATGGCGTAGATCTGCGGGTTCTTTCCCTCCCAGAGGCCGAGCTGGGTGTCGAGCTGCTTGACCAGGGTGCCCCGGGGACCCTCGCCAAGCACGACGACCTGGGCGCGGACGTCCACGCCCGGCTCGTAGTTGGCCTTCCGGTGCCCCTCGCGGGAGATGCCCTTGTCGCCCGTGCGCACGCCCACCACCCGGCCGTTCTCGACGAGAGCGTGGACGGCGGGGAACTCGAAGAAGATGTCCACTCCGGCGGCCTCGACTTTCGGGGCCATCCACTTGAGGAGCTTGCCGAGGGAGGCCACGTAGTTGCCCTCGTTCTCCAGAGGCGGCGGGATGGGCAGGGAGAAGGACTTCTTCTCCGTCAAATAGAGGAGCTTCTCGTGCTCGACCTCGCCTTCATAGGGCGCGGACTTCCAGCCATCGGGGAACAGCTCGCGCAGGGCCCTGGGGTCGACCACGGCGCCTGACAGGGCATGGCTGTTGATCTCCTTGCCCTTCTCCAGGACACCGATCGCGAGCTCCATGCCGCTCTCCTTGGCCAGGCGGGCGAGATGGTAGGCCCCCGCCAGGCTGGCCGGTCCGGCACCCACGAAGAGGACGTCCAGTTCCAGGGTTTCGCGCTCATCGCTCATGCGTGCGATCTCCTCATCCCGGTCCAAAGATCCATTTGGAGCACGGATGCTACCACGGGCCACGGGCTCCGCCGGCCAGGAGGGCGAAGGGCTCGCTCCAGGCTTTGTGAAGCACCGTTTCAAATGCGCGGGCAATCAATCTGGAAAAGAGGAATCCATCATGAAACGCAGACTCTCGATCCTGATGCTGGGAGCCGTCGTCGCGGCGGCTCTCGCTCCACCGCTCGGCGCGGTGCTCCCGGTCTACATGGCGAAGCCCGGGGCCTGGACGTCGAAGCTGGCCACCAACGCCGGGCCGTTCGTCACGGACGCCCAATTCGCTCAGTGGGTCAAGAACGTCCAGGGCAATCCGCCCCGTTTCTCGTTCCTGGGCGCCTTCCACCAGTGCTACGGTGGCGGATTCCTGACCGAGCTGGCGAACAAAGGCGTGGTCAAGTACGGCGCCAACAGCGCGAGCCGCTACTTCGAGCCGGCCTATTATGATGGTCCCAACCTGCGGTCGTACTTCACCTGGGCCTGGGGTTTTCGGGCGCTCTTTCCCGCCATGGGGGCCACCGACTTCACCATTACGGACGACGCCTACACCCTGACCGGGGACGGCGATCCGATGGGCGCTCCACCGGTCCCGGACAACAAGTCCCGGGCCTGGGAGAACGCGCAATAACTGAGCGACATGGCCATGGGCGGCCCTCCGGAGAAGATCGCCGTCGCCCAGCACAACTACGCCATCCTCTTCGTTGGCCGGCCGGACGTCAAGGACTTCAACGACACCAACCAAATCTTTAACATGCTCCCGGCCTATGGCTACGCCCGGGGGGACATCTACGTCCTCTATGGGGCGGGCGGTGCCGTAGGTGGGGCTCCCTGGACGCCCGCCGACGCGGCGGCCACGAGCGCCAACCTCCAGGCGGCGTTCGCTGTCTGGCTGAACGGCAAGCTCAACGCCCAGCCGGCCGGCCGCACCGCCCAGGTGTTCTTCTGGAGCGGCGACCATGGCTCCTCCGACTTCTCGATTCTCATCTCGGCCGACAACGCCTCGGTAG
>CAXTNS010000846.1:0-2623 GCA_964245465.1 uncultured Thermoanaerobaculia bacterium | reverse complement strand
GTCCTGGGGGCCCGGATCCTCGGCAACCGGCGGCGTTCCCGGCGCCGGCGGATCCCCCGCCTTGCCCGGCATGGCCTCGCCTTCCTTGGGGATGTAGAAGGCCTTCTGCTGGTACCAGGGCAGGTTGGTGATGGTCGACCACTGGGGGCTGTGCTCGCGGTTGGGCTCGGTGCCGGAGACGAAGACCTCCTTGATCGTCCGGCCGCCCTGGGCGGAGAGGAGGCCCGAGTAGTACTCGACGTTGCGCTCGCTCACGCCCGGCGGCACCGCGAAGGTCTCCCCCTTCTGGAGCCAGCCCGTTGCGAGCCCGTCCTCGGCGATGATCTTCCACATGGGCAGGGCCGCCACCGCGCCGCTCATGCCGTAGCCGAGCGGCTTTTTGACGTCGTAGCCCACCCAGGTGAGGATCGTGTAGCGTGGGGTGAAGCCCACGAACCAGGCGTCGGAGAAGTCGTCCGTGGTGCCGGTCTTGCCCGCGATGTCGATCGGCAGGCTGTTGAGCTCGAACGCCGTGCCGTGGTCGATGACCCCTTCCAGCATGTGGGTGAGCACGTAGGCCACGGCCGGCGTCGTGGCGCTGTAGGTGGCGGGGAAGGGCTGGTTCAGGACCTGGCCGTCCGGCGTCATGATCTTTTCGATCAGGTAGGGCGCGATGTGCGTGCCCTGGTTGGCGACCGTGGCATAGGCCGCAGCCACTTCCAGCGGAGTCAGGTCGGCCGAGCCCAGGGCCACGCTGGGCCAGGTGTGGAGCGGCGTCTGGATGCCCAGCCGGTGGGCGAAGTCCACCACCCGGCGGCCGCCCACCTGCACGTGGAGCTTGACGGCCGGCACGTTGATCGACTGCTCCAGGGCGCGGCGCAGCGTCACGATGCCGTAGTGCTTGTGGTAGTAGTTCTGAGGCCGGTAGCTCAGCCGGCCGTCGGCGCCGGTGAACGAAGTGGGCGCGTCGAGGAGCGTGTCCGACGGGGTCCAGCCCGCCTCCAGGGCGGCGCCGTAGACGAAGGGCTTGAACGACGAGCCCACCTGCCGCTTGGCCTGGGTGACGCGGTTGAACTTGTTGCGATCGAAGTCCCAGCCGCCCACCATGGCACGAATGGCGCCGGTCCGGTTCTCGATGACCACGGCGGCCGCTTCCATCTTCGGCTGCTGCTCCAGCATCAGCCGGGCCTCGGTGATTGAAGGGGCGGGAGCGGCGGCCTCCTTGGGGGTCTCTCCAGGCCTGGCCGCGGGCTTCTTCGTCTCCGGCATCTCGAAGCGGAACCAGGCCACGTCGCCGCGCTTGAGCAGGCTGCCGGGCTCGCGGCGGCGGGTCCAGGCGATCCCCTCGGGACCCAGGGTGTAGACCTCCTTGCCGATCTTGACCCTGGCCGTCTTCGGTCCCGACTCCAGCACCAGCCCCTGGTACCAGCGGCCGGCCACGGGCTTGTTCTGGCCCCAGGTGGGGAGCTGCTGGGTGTCCAGGTCCGCCGCCTTGATGGTGGCTACCGGGCCGCGCCAGCCGCGCCGGTGGTCGAGCTTCAGGAGCCACGAGCGCACCGCCTTGTCGGCCGAGCGCTGGATGTCGGGAGCGAGCGTCGTCTGCACCTGGAGGCCGCCCTCGTAGAGGCTGGTGGCACCCGTGGTCCCGTAATTCGTCTCCAGGTACTTCCGTATGTCTTCGGCGAAGTAGGGGGCGAAGATCTCTTCCTGCTGCTGCGAAATCACCAGGAGCGGCGTCGCGACCGCGTTCTCATACTGCTGGGGAGTGATGAACTTCTCCTCCAGCATGCGGCGCAGCACGCGGTCGCGGTTCTTGCGCACCGTTTCGGGGATCCGGTAGGGGCTGTAGCGCGACGGGGCCGGGATGATGCCGGCGAGCGTGGCGGCCTCGGGGAGCGTCAGCCTGGCGGCCGGCTTGCCGAAGTAGTAGCGCGAGGCCGCCTCCACTCCGTAGTTGCCGTGGCCCAGGTTCACCAGGTTGAGGTAGAGGGTGAGGATCTGGGGCTTGCTGTAGTTCTTCTCCAACTCCACGGCCACGAACGCCTCTTCGACTTTGCGCCGCCAGGTGCGCTCGCGGGTGAGGAAGAGCGTGCGGGCGAGCTGCATGCTGAGGGTCGAGGCCCCTTCGACGACCTTGCCGGCCCGCAGGTCGGCCACGGCCGCGCGGCCGATGCCCATGGCGTCGATGCCGCCGTGGCGGAAGAAGTTGGCGTCCTCCGAGGCGAGCACGGCCTGCTGCATGACCCTGGGCATCTCGTTCTCTTTGAGCATCACCCGGCGCTCGCGGGCGAAGGTCGAGAACACGTTCCCGTTCTTGTCGTAGAGCTGGGTCACCAGGTTCGGGGTGTATTCGGCCAGGGTGTCGACCTTGGGCACGTGGATGGCGGCCGCCACCCCGACGCCGGTGACGGCCCCGACCAGCAGGGCGGCGAGCACCGGCCAGGTCCAGCGGATCAGGCGCCGGGACCGGCGGGGAGGTGCGCTCGGAATGGAGGAACGGTTGGCGGACAGGGGCTCGTACTCCATGCGGCCCATTATCACTGATCTGGAGATCCAGAGGTTGCCGGCCCGTTCTCCCGATGATAGAAAGGCGCTGCCAAGCTGGAGACTCAACGGCACCCGGAGGCCCTGAATGGAACCCCCG
>CAXTNS010000845.1:0-2625 GCA_964245465.1 uncultured Thermoanaerobaculia bacterium | reverse complement strand
AGCTGGCCGCGCGGCAGCCCACCCTTCAGCAGGCGGTCGATGGCGGGGACGCCCGTGGGAAACGCGCCCTCCCCGGCGGCGTCCCTGAGCTCGCGGTCGAGCTCGCGGGCGCTCCGGATGCGCGCCCGCAGTGTTTCGGGAAGAGAGGACCGCAGGCGCGCCATGGCCGGCGTTTCTTCGAGTATGCTGCGGGTGAGCGGTTCGGCCATCGTTCTCTCCTGACGACTCTGAATATAAAGCGTAACAACGGCGTAAGTCAAATAAAATCAGATACTTGGAACAAGTAATCAACTTAGTTGGCGGCACGCCTCGCAAGGTGAATTGATTTGTTTTCACTACGCGGAAGGCGCGCCATTTCCCTGTGGAGGAGTTTTCTGCGGGCGTAAAGGAACTTGTCTCCACGACGAACGCGGATAGAATCCGTCCGATGAACGTCGCCGACATCCGCAGGGAGTACGCCCGGGCGGGGCTCACGGAGGGGGACCTCGCGGCCGATCCGGTGGACCAGCTCAGGCTCTGGCTGGAGCAGGCCCAGGCCGTCGATCCGCTGGAGTTCACGGCCATGACGCTGGCCACGGCGGACCGGGAGGGGCGGCCCTCGGCCCGCGTGGTGCTGCTCAAGGGGCTCGACGAACGGGGCCTCGTCTTCTACACCAACTACGAGAGCCGCAAGGCCACGGAGCTGCTGGGGAACCCGCGGGCCGCGCTGGTCTTCTACTGGGCATCGCTCGACCGGCAGGTGCGGGTCGAGGGACCGGTCGAGAAGACCTCCAGGGAAGAGTCAGAGGCCTATTTCGAGACCCGCCCCCGGGGCTCGCGCCTGGGAGCCTGGGCCTCGCCCCAGAGCCGTCCCGTGGCCGGCCCCCTCTTCCAGCAGCCGCTCGATCTCCTGCCGGCCGCTTCGCCGACGGGGACGTCCCCCTGCCGGACGCCTGGGGCGGCTTCCGCGTGCGCCACGAGACCGTCGAGTTCTGGCAAGGCCGGCCCAACCGCCTTCATGACCGACTTCGCTACCTGCGGCTGCCGGACGGCGGCTGGCGCGTGGAGCGGCTCGCCCCGTGACCGATCTATCTTGTGACATCGCCGTCGTGGGCGGCGGCCTGGTCGGGCTGGCGACCGCCATGGCGTTGGGCGAGTCGGGCTTCCGGGTGGCCGTGCTGGAGGCCGAGAATCGCGTGGCCGTCCACCAGAGCGGCCACAACAGCGGCGTGATCCACTCGGGCCTCTACTACAAGCCGGGCTCGCTCAAGGCCGTTTTCAGCGCCGAGGGCTCGCGGGCGCTCTACCGCCTGTGCGAAGAGGAGGGGATCCGCCACGAGCGCTGCGGCAAGCTGGTGGTGGCCACGGCGCCCGAGGAGCTGCCCGCCCTGGACGAGCTTCACCGGCGGGGACAGGCGAACGATCTCCCCGGAGTACGGCGCCTCCGTGCGGAGGAGATCGCGGAGGTCGAGCCCCACGCCGCGGGCATCGCGGCCCTCCACGTGCCCGGGACCGGCATCGTCGATTATCAGGGGGTGGCCCGCGCCTACGTCCGCCGGATCGAGTCGCGGGACGGCCAGGTGATCACGGGCGCCCGCGTCGCGAGCATCCGGCGGGACGGTGTCCAGCCGGGCGGTCCGGGTCTCGTGGTGGAGACGGCGCGGGGGTCGGTCTCCTGCTCTCTCCTGGTCAACTGCGCGGGCCTTCAGTCGGACCGCGTGGCCCGCCTCGCCGGTGCCCGCCCCCGGGTGCGGATCGTCCCGTTCCGCGGTGAGTATTACGACCTGGTGCCGGAGAGGCGGAGCCTGGTTCGCGGCCTCATCTATCCCGTGCCCGATCCGCGCTTTCCGTTCCTGGGGGTCCATCTGACGCGGCGGGTGGACGGCTCGGTCGAGGCCGGTCCCAACGCCGTGCTGGCCCTGAAACGCGAGGGGTACCGCTGGCGCGACGTCTCGGCGCGCGACGCCGCCGAAACGGCCGCCTGGCCCGGTCTCTGGCGTTTGGCCTTCCGGCATCGGCGGATCGCGGTCTACGAGGTGCGGCGGTCGCTGTCCAAGGGGGTCTTCGTGCGCGACCTCCAGAGGCTGGTGCCGGCGATCGGCCGGGAGGACGTCCACCGGGCTGGCAGCGGTGTGCGGGCTCAGGCGCTGGATGAAAACGGGGGACTGGTGGACGACTTCCTCATCGAGCGTTCGGAGCGGGCCATTCACGTGCTGAACGCCCCGTCGCCGGGCGCCACGGCCTCGATCCCCATCGGTCGGAGGATCGCTGCCATGGCGGCGGAGACGCTCGGAAAGACTTAGCGGGAGTCGTCGTCGATCCAGATGCGGACGGTCTCTTCGTCGCTCGTGACCGTCATCAGCTCGCCCTCGCCGAAGCGGGCGAGCTCGCGAAGGGCGGCGGCCACGTCGAGCCCCTCGCCGCGGCCGGAGAGGAGCGCGCCCACCACCGGGATGGGGATCCGGGCCTCCACGTTTTCGCCGTCCTCACGCTCCACGGCCGTCATCACCAGATAGGAGCCGCGCTTGGCGATCCGTACCTTGGAGTCCGGCTGGTTGACGGTGATGTAGGTGGCATCGGGACCGTCTTCGAGCTCCCGCCAGATCCGGCGCAGCTCGGCGACGTCGTAGTCGCGGTCGTCGATCC
>CAXTNS010000844.1:0-2635 GCA_964245465.1 uncultured Thermoanaerobaculia bacterium | reverse complement strand
ACCTATCCCAACTTCGACCTCGTGGTGCTCGACAACGCCTCGACGGACGGGTCTCCGGAGGTGCTCGCGGCGGCCTGGCCCGACCTCAAGCAGATCCGGGTGGAGGTCAACCGCGGCAGCTCCTCGGGGTACGCCGCCGGGTTCCGCTGGGCGTTCGAGAACGGCTACGACTACGTCCTGCTCCTCAACAACGACATCGAGGTCGAGCCGGACATGCTGGACGAGCTCGTCAAGGCGGCCGAGTCGGATCCACGCATCGGCTGCGTGGGTCCCAAGTGCTACTTCCATGGCGACCGCCGGCGGCTGTGGTCCGCCGGGGGCATCCTCCGCTTCCGGGAATCCATCACCCGCGAGCGGGGCTACGGGGAGATCGACCGCGGCCAGTATGACCGGGACGCGGAGGTGGACTACGTCAACGGCTGCGCCATCCTGATCCGGCGTGCCGCCGCCGAAGCCGCGGGGATGTGGGACTCCATCTTCTACATCTGCGTGGACGACGCCGACTTCTGCACCCGCGTCAAGCGCAAGGGGCTCCGCTGCGTCTACGCGCACCGGGCCGTGCTTTACCACATGGTGGCGTTCACCACGGGCGGCTACAGCCCGGGACGGAACTTCCAGTTCGGCCGCAGCGGCGCCATCTACGTCCGCCGCTACGCCCGCCCCTGGCAATGGCTCACCTATCTCGCTTTCAACGCCGCCGCCTTCCCCGTGGCCTGGCTGCGCGAGGCGCGCAAGAAGAACCAAGCCGCCGTAGTGGCCAAGGTGAAGGGGATCCGCGAGGGGATGGGAATCGAGATCCCCCCTCCGCCACCTCTCAGCGGACCTGCTTCAGCCAGTCCAGCCGCGACCTCTGGTACCAGTGCCAGCGCACCGGCCGCCCCAGCTTCATCAGCTCGGGAACGGTGACGAACCGGTAATTGCTCCCCAGATCCTGAAGGATTTTCTCCACCGCGGCGAGCATGGGGCTGCGGTCCTGGTACCGCTCCTCGACCGTCGTGTACAGCGTGTCGTGGAACAGCACGATGCTCCCCCGCCGGAGGCGGCGGTAGATACGGGTGAGCATCACCTCCGCGGCATCGTCCCGCCAGTCCTCGGCGATCACGTCCCAGCAGACCACCTGAAGGTCCATCCGGGCCGCGTCCAGCCGCGATCCCAGGCTCTGCTCGCCGTAGGGCGGACGGAAGAGGCCGGAGGAGTGGGGACCGAGCACCTCTTCCGTCCACGCAAGCTGCCGGCGGCGGAACCGGCCGGTGAGCGATGGCATGGAGAGGTGGTCCCACGTGTGGTTGCCGATCGCGTGGCCGGCCCCGGCGATCCGCTCGATCAGCCCGGGATGATCGCGGGCGCTCTTCCCCACCACGAAGAACGTGGCCTTGGCGCCGTACCGGTCCAGCACGTCGAGCAGCCGGGGCGTGTCCTCAGGATGGGGACCGTCGTCGAACGTGAGGGCGATCACGGGCTCGGCCGTGGAGACGCGGATGACGGTGCCGAGGAGGAACGCGCTCGCCGAGAGGGCACGCTTGACCACCGCCTTGGCGGCGGGGACGGCGCCCCGGGGAGGGGCGCCCATCACGAGAGCGTCGCGGCCGTTCCCGGTCACCGGCGGCAGGGCTACATCCCCGAGACGGGGACAACCTCCGCCGGAGGCTTGTAGACCAGCCCCTCCCGGTCCTCGGGCGGATTGGGATCGTAGAGGCGAATGATCTCTTCGGGCACGGGGGCCAGGTCGGACGCCCGCCGCAGCTCGAAGAGGGTCGTGCCCGTGCACTGGCGGTCGATGCTGGGCGCGCCGCCCGTCGAAGCCAGCTCGTCCAGATGGGCCGTGCGGAAGTCGATGCTGAAGCGCGACCGGCCCGAGGAGTTGGGCACCGTCGAGTGCAGGTGGGCGCCCGAGAAGAGGATCAGGCCGCCCGGCGGGCAGACGACGCGGAACTCGGGCTCCAGATCCAGCGGCTCGGTCGGTTTGGGCTGCTTGCGGGTGTCCGTCTTGACCTCCTTCGAGGCGTTGGCCCGGCCGGTCTTGTTCCACTCGTAGTGGTTGTACTCGTTGGAGCTGTTGGGCACAGGCTCGCTCCAGTACTTCTGGTGGAACGAGAACGAGCTCTCCGACTCGAACGGATAGACCGGCAGCCACCAGTTGAGCTGGCAAGGCGGCGAGGAGTACCAGATGTCGCGGTGGGGATGGAGCACGTAGGCCACCCCGGCCGTGAGATACCCGCCGCTCGTGGCCACTCGCATCCGGGGTACGTCGAAATAGGTCTTCTCCATGTCCGCCCCAACGTCGCGCAGCAGCGCTAGGAGCAGCTCCAGGGTCTTCGGATGGTGGATGAACCGGGGCTTCAAGGGACCGACGATCTCGACGAACTTCTCGACCGGCAGACTGTCCTGGGCCTGCTGGGGATCAAGGGGATGGAACGCCTCCTCGATCAGCTCGCGAGCGTGCTCCGTGAGCGCCTTCGTGCTCGGGCGCGGCGAGTAGACGAACACATCCCCGGCGTAGAGACGGCGCCGCCGCTCCTCATCGCCAAGGTGCGTATCGAAGTAGATCGTGCTCATGGGTGGACCTCGCTATCGGCGATCTCGTGTGTTTCCGAGGACTTGGATCGGATAGACGACTTCGGGGGCAGTATATGGA
>CAXTNS010000843.1:0-2637 GCA_964245465.1 uncultured Thermoanaerobaculia bacterium | reverse complement strand
GCTCAGGAACAGGGTGGCGCGGCCGTTCGCCTCGGCGAACGTGGCGGACTTTGCCGTCTGCAAGGTGAAATGCTCGGTCGTCAGGAACTGAAGGATCTGCTCCTGGTGTGCCTTGTCCTGAACAGGCTTGCCGGCTTGATCGTCCATCGCGGTACACCTCCTGTTCCCCGGGATGCGTTCGTGCTTGCCCCTGGCTGCGACAGTCATCCTAACAAGAAATTGATGATGAATAATAAACAACATGGCCATTGACGCCGCCATTTTCTGTGGTACCCTTTTCCCATCCACAGCATTAGGGAAATTACGGAGCGGCGAGATAGATCCCGCTCGATGACCACCCCGTCTGACCAAGGAGGATGCATGAGCTACCTCGACGTACCACGGCTGCACTTTTTCGGAACGTTCCTCGCCAACCCCTCGACTCTCAACAACATCCCGATCAACTACGACCTCCCTCCCAGCCAAACCGCCCTCGGCGCTGACGGGAACCAAAACTGGAATCCGATGGGCTCGCACAGTTGGACCTTGGAAGGCTGCTCCGTGCAGACGGTGACCGGTCCCGGCGGCTCATCACTTCAGGACCCTCTGGTCGGCACGCCGGTCTCTTCGTCCGCGACCCCGCCGACCCCGCCAACATGCACGTACAGCCCGCCCTCGGGCCCTCAATCAACCCCGAAGCTCGTCGATCTGGACACCGAGCAGCAGAGGGCCTCAATGATTTTTGGGCTCCAGCTCCAGATCGGCGATTCGTCTTCGGGCACGGTCACGGGCACGTTCCAGCCGCAACCGTTCCTGGATCTCTATGGAGGCGCCAGCCAATACGGAGGCGCCTACTACCAGTCCGTGCTGCAGGACCTGACATGGAGCACGAACCTGATCTCTCCCGTGCTCCAGGAGCTACAGAAGATCAGCCCGGATGCCTTATCGATCAAGTTCAACCTATTGGCCAACGCCACCGGCCTCAAAGATGGCCAACCAAAGCCCGGGAGTATCGCCGGCACGATCGGCCCGGTCTCTTGTGGAGAGCCCGCCAACTTCCTTCTCGGCCGGCTCATGCGGCCCCCCGCGCTTTCCAGTGCCAGCTTCATCGGGCACGTGGCGCAGAACCTTTCGGCTGCTCCTCCTCAACTTAACTACGCCCCATTCGTGGTGGACGGCAACCGGGGGAAGGTGATCGTCGACTTCGGCAACAGCTTCCTCATGTCGTTTCCGACAAGCGCCAACACGCCGCAGCCGGTCGACGTGGGCACTCTGCAAGTGGTCATCGTTCCCAGCCAGGGATTCTCCCAGGTTCTCGGAATGGTAGAGAACACGGCAGCCTCCTATCAAACCACGGCCGCGATCCAGGAATTCGATGTGACGGCGGAGCAGGTCTCCTTGTTGCAAAGCTCGATCCTTGCCGTTCTCCCCGAAGGGTCTCAGGCCGCTCTGGCAGAAGATGAGAACGCCACCTACCTGGGGGTGACGCCCATGGTCTGCCGGCTCGACCCCGGAACCCAGGTCACAATCGATCTGGTGGCGCTATCGTTCGGCTCCCCGGCAGCCAACCAGACGATCGGGATCCAGTGGAACAATGAGCCCCTGATCCAACAAGAGCAGGGCGACCCGCCTGGCCCGCCGGTTGGTACACCGGCAAGCGCCCTGCAGTTCCCGGAGAGCGTGACCACCGACGCAAACGGCCAAGCCTCATTCAAGCTTATCGCCACGAAGGAGGGGCCGGGCAATCCCCGCGGTAATTGGAACAGTCAGTCATACTCTCTCGACGGTCAGGTCTATGGGATCGGCTTCAGTTGGAAGCTCCAACCGAACCCGGACCCGTGTGTCTTCGTCAGTGTTCATGTCTATGAATCCGTATCCGTGCCCGACTCACCGGACTGGAACAACGATGTTTTGCCGATCCTCCAGCCATATGCCGAACTGTATCCCTTCATGAAGAAGTTTCTCGATCTTTCCAATCAGGGACAGGTTCTCAAATTCGCGGAATATATTACATGCCGCATGGGACTCTCGGAGAACGATCCGCGCTACATGCCGGTGACCCGGGACCTCTCGACAAACAAGAAGCAGATCGTGCTCAAATGGCTGGCCCAGAATGCGCCGAGCTCTCAGGGCGGCGGCCAAGGGGGCGCGACAGGAATCTAGAGCCGCAGTCGATCCCCGGCCGAGGCGCTTCCACCGCGCCTCGGCCGCTCTCAGGGGCTATGGGACCAACTCAACGGGGACGCCGGCGCGAAGGGTGTTGTGGACTTCCGCCACGGCATCGGTCTGACGCAACAGATCCTCGATCGCGGAAGGTGGAGCAGGAGACGAGATCCTCGCCCGGTAACGGATATCCGTAGCGGCCAGACCGATGCCGGGAAACTCCGCGCTGGCCTCAACCTCGACACGGTCCAGCGTAATATTGAAGCGAGCAGCTTCGCGATACAGGTCATTGCAATAGCAGGTCGCGAGAGCAAGCATGAGAAACTCCCCACCGTTGACCGCTGAGCCCTTGCCCACCGGCTTCGGAGGGATCGGCAAACTCTGCTCGGCAGCGTCCGTGCGGACGACGACTTCGTGAGTGGACTGACCGTTCTTGACGGTGGCTGAGATCTTCATGGCAGAGATCTGTCATTCCTGCCCCTGCATGTCAAGCCT
>CAXTNS010000842.1:1534-2646 GCA_964245465.1 uncultured Thermoanaerobaculia bacterium | reverse complement strand
ACGGGGTGGACCTCTTCGCTCCCTACCATCTTTATGGCGGTCCCGACGACTTCCGCCGCTCGCGCACGCGCTGGGGATCGAGGTGATCCTCGACGTGGTCTACAACCACCTGGGGCCGGACGGGGCGCCGGGTGCGAGAAGCGGCGGGAACCGGGCTGCGCTGGGAGGTGCCGTGGTCGAGCGAGGACCCGCGCTACGGCGGGAGCGGGGCGCCGCCCCCGGAGGATGAAGAGGGCTGCTGGCGCCTCACCGGCCAATCGGCCACGGTGCTGCGCCTCATGCCCAGGGAGAAAGAGGAGAAGAAGGATGGTTGAACCCGCGCGTTCCATGCCCTGGCCTGAACCACCCGAGCAACCCGAAGAACCCGAGCGGGAGGACGTCCCCATCGAGCCGCTCCCCGATACGCTTCTCACCCGCGAATGGCTGATCGCCAACGGCCTGGGGGGCTACGCCTCGGGCTCCCTTTCGGGGGTGCCCACGCGCCGCTACCACGGCCTCCTTGTGGCCGCCCTGCCGGCGCCGCTCGGCCGGACGCTGATGTTGGGTCCGGTGGCGGAGGTGCTGCACCTGCCGGACGGCACCATCGTGAGCCTGGGCGGCGAGTCTTCCAGCCACCTGCGGGAATTCCGCCTGGACTGGGGTCTCCCCATCTGGTCCTACGAGACTGGGAGCTTCCGGCTGGAGAAGCGGGTGTTCCTCGCCCACCTCCAGAACACGGTGCACGTGATCTACCGGCTGACGGCCGGGGAGGGGCCGGTGCGCCTGGAGCTCCATCCCAGGGTCCACTTCCGGCCCCACGACGCGCCGGTGAGCACGCCCCTGGGAAGCCCCTACAAGCTGACGGTCTGCGAAGACCGCTACGAGTTGTGCTCCTCCTGGCCCACCCTGCCGGCGCTGCGCCTGTCGATCGACGGCCGGAACCCCACGTTCACCGTGGCCCCGCGGACCCTCCACGACGTCTACTACGACGTCGAAGCCCGGCGGGGCTACGAATCCGTGGGGGATCTGTGGACGCCCGGTTTCTTCGGCGCCGACCTCTCGCTGGGCGAGGACGCGGCGGCCCTCACGGCCTCGACGGAGCCGTGGGAGGTGGTCCGGGCGCTGCGCTGGGA
>CAXTNS010000842.1:356-1524 GCA_964245465.1 uncultured Thermoanaerobaculia bacterium | reverse complement strand
ATCCTCGGGCCCATACCGGCACCGGCGCCGAGCTGGTTCTGGCGGCGGACACCTTCGTGGCCACCCCCGGCCGCTCCGAGGACGCGGCCCGCGCCCGCGCGGCCGGCGACGAGGCCCGCAGCATCATCGCCGGCTACCACTGGTTCACCGACTGGGGGCGGGACACCATGATCAGCCTCGAAGGGCTGACCTTGACAACCGGGCGGCACCTGGAGGCCGGCTACATCCTGCGCACCTTCGCCCGCCACGTGCGCGACGGGCTCATCCCCAACCTCTTCCCCGAGGGGGACCGCGAGGGGCTCTACCACACGGCGGACGCGACCCTCTGGTTCTTCCACGCGCTCCAGCGCTACCTCCAAGCTACAGGCGACCTGAAGACTACGGGCGAACTGGAGACCCTGCGGCTCCTCCTCCCCACGCTCCTCGAAATCGTGAGCCATCATCTGGGGGGGACGCGCTTCGGCATCGGCGTCGATCCCGAGGACGGCCTGCTGCGCCAAGGGGCCGAGGGCTACCAGCTCACCTGGATGGACGCCAAGGTCGACGACTGGGTGGTGACCCCGCGGCGGGGCAAGGCGGTGGAGCTGAACGCCCTCTGGTACAACGCCCTGAAGCTGCTGGAGGGTTGGGCGCGCGAGCACGGCGGCGAGACGGGAGGGGAATCGGCCCGCAACCTGGCCCACCACGCCGAGCGCTGCCGCGAGTCGTTCAACCGGCGCTTCTGGTACGCCGAGGGAGGCTACCTCTACGACGTGGTGGATGGAGTCGTGGATGGCGAGCCCGGGGACGACCCGGCCTGCCGCCCGAACCAGGTCTTCGCCATCGCCCTCGACCATCCGGTGCTCGACCGGGAGCGCTGGGAGCCGGTGATGAACGTGGTCGCCGAGCGCCTCCTCACTCCCGTGGGCCTGCGCTCGCTCGCCCCGGGCCATCCGGACTACAAGCCCACCTACGACGGCGACCTGAGGTCCCGCGACGCGGCCTACCATCAGGGCACGGTCTGGGGCTGGCTGATCGGTCCTTATGTGGATGCCTGGCTCAAGTTGCATCCCGGCGATCCAAGCGGGGCGCGGACGTTCCTGGAAGGCTTCCTGCCGCACCTGGGAGAGGCCTGCCTGGGCTCGATCAGCGAGGTCTTCGACGCCGAGGAGCCCTTCACCCCGAGAGG
>CAXTNS010000842.1:0-346 GCA_964245465.1 uncultured Thermoanaerobaculia bacterium | reverse complement strand
GAGCGGGGCCGAGGTGCTGCGCTGCTGGGTGAAGACGGCCCCGGTGGACGAGGCCGCAGGGGCGATCTTCGTCCACGAAGAAGCCGTGGTGAACCGGTAAGATCTCCAAGGACCTCAAGGACACCAAGGACACGTCCTTGGTGTCCTTGTCCTTGTCACCTCCCGGTGGACCCTTCCGGCGAGCGCCCTCGCGTTTCTGGTCGATCAGGGCTTTCCCCGCCCCAACGGATTGAAGACCCTGCCCGAAAGGGTAGAAACAATCCAAAATCCAAAATCCCCAATCTTTTTTGCCATGACCCGAGCCCACGCTACCACCGCCTCCTCCTGGACGGGCGCCCTCCTCGCG
>CAXTNS010000841.1:1159-2656 GCA_964245465.1 uncultured Thermoanaerobaculia bacterium | reverse complement strand
CCCAAGACCCCGGGTACTTTCCAGCGGTCCCGTGAGCCTCCTCCAGCCCGAGCCGGAGCCCTGGCTCCAGGGATGGGGCGCGTTCCGCGTGAGCCAGTGCGCGATCGATCACTTTCCACTCCAGGTCTGGTCGAGCCTGGTCGCCCGCCACAGCCGGGATTCCCCCGCGAAGCTCATGTACTACGGCGATCCCATGGGGTACTGGCCTTTCCGCGAGGCTCTGGCCGATTATCTGCGGACGGCGCGCGGCGTCCGTTGCGAAGCCGGGCAGATCATGGTGGTGAGCGGATCGCAGCAGGCCCTCGACCTCTCGGCCCGCGTCCTGCTCGACCCGGGCAGCCCGGTATGGATCGAAGAGCCCGGCTACAAGGGAGCGCGGGACGCCTTGAAGATGGCCGGCGCCCATCTCATCCCCGTGCCCGTGGACGCCGAGGGCCTGGACGTGGCCGCCGGAGTCGCCCGCTGCCGGGAGGCCAGGGCCGCCTACGTCACGCCGTCCCATCAATATCCGCTCGGCATGACCATGACCGCTTCCCGCCGGCTGCAACTGCTGGACTGGGCGCGGAGGAGCGGCGCCTGGATTTTCGAGGACGACTACGACAGCGAATACCGTTACGAAAGCCTGCCCATCTCCGCCCTGCAAGGGCTCGACCGCGACTCCCGCGTGATCTACATCGGCACCTTCAGCAAGGTTTTGTTCCCGGCGCTGCGCATCGGCTACATCGTCCTGCCGCCCGATCTCGTCGAGCGTTTCGCCGCCGTCCGGGATGCCATGGACATCTTCCCGCCTGCTTTCTATCAAGCCGTGCTCACGGACTTCCTCAGCGAGGGGCATTTCGCCCGCCATCTGCGAAAGATGAGGATGATCTATCGCGAACGGCGGAGCGCCTTGGGTGAGGCCTTGAGGAAGGAGGGGCTGGAGGTGCTAGGCGACCGGGCCGGCCTGCACCTGGTGGTGTCCCTGCCGGAGGGAACCGGTGACCGCGGGGATCGCGGGGATCGCGGGGACCGGAAGATCTCCGAGCAAGCCGCCCGGCAGGGTCTCTGGGTGATGCCGCTCTCGTCGTGCCATCTCGGCGAGCCCGCCCAGCCGGGATTGGTGCTGGGCTTCGGCGGCGCGAGCGTAGAGGAAATCGAAGATGGCATCCGCCGGCTCCGGGGATTGCTCGGCGTGCACCCTGCTCTTTAGAGACCTCTTTTCTGAAAGGAGAGACCCATGAATCACGCTCAGAGATCCCCCTGGAAAGGCGCGGCGCTGGCCGTGGCGCTCCTCCTCGCCGTGCTCGCGATTTCCTTCCCGGCTCCGGCCCGGGCGTACTGTATGTGGGGAGTCCAGATCACCGACTACTACACGACCGGCGGGGTCTGCGTCACTGACTGCTACAACCAGCGAAACTGCTACGGGGATACGTCCGGCGACATCTACGACTCCGGCATGGGTGAGTGCTGGTACTGCGTCTAGATTCGCGGGGCGGCCCGAACGGGCCGCCTCTCGTC
>CAXTNS010000841.1:0-1149 GCA_964245465.1 uncultured Thermoanaerobaculia bacterium | reverse complement strand
GCCCTATGCTATCGGCCTGCTTTGCCGCCCGACGCCTTCTCCACCAAGCCCATGTCCACCATGGCGTCGTCGGCCATCACCACGAACGGCCGCGGCTCGATGGAGAGCCCGCCCTTGCCGTCGTGGCGGATGACCTGGAGGGTTCCCATACCGTAACCCATGGGCCCGCGGCGGTAGTAGTGCGCTCGCAGACGGTAGGGAGCGGCGGGCAGGCCCTCCGAGTTGTCCGCAGGGTGGATCACGAAGCACTCCGGGCCATATCCCGTGGTCACGTCGGCGTACAGCTCACCGCCGGACGGCAGCTTTTTCTTCTCATAGGAGGCATGGGCACCGTCGCGGTCCCACACGTGGAGGTCGACGTCGTTGGCGTCGGTCTCCCAGGTGAGGACGAAACGCAGGGAGGGCTCGCTTTCGAGGCGGGCGCCGTGGGCCTGGAGACGGTCGAGCACCTCTTCCCGCCGGGCCGGCTCCTCGCGCAGCCAGGCCGCCGCAATCAGGCCGAAGTCTTCCCGCAGGACGCGGTCGGCGCCGGCGAAACGCCCTTCCGGGTAGCGTTGCACGAGGCCCGTTTCCATCACCTCGAAAGCTTCCTGGAAGCGGCCGGCGCGCAGCAATGCCCACGCGAGGAGCCGGTGGCCTGTGGGATGGTCCGGCCGGTCCTGGGCGGCCTTGCGGTAGGTGTCGATCGCCAGCTCGAGCCCCGGCTCTCCCAGCCGCTCCAGGCGCTCGCCCGCCAGCCGCCGCAGGTCGGCGCGGCTCGGGAAGAGGTCGATGAGCGAGCCATAGGCCCGCGCCGCCGCGGCCGTCTCCCCCGCTCTCTCCCACACCTCGCCCAGGGCCAGCAGGGCCAGCACGTCCCCCGGCTCCTTGGCGATCCAGGCCTCGGCGAGCGCGCGGGCCTGTGCGACCCGGCCCGCGGACAGGTGCTTCATCACCTCGTCGAAACGCCCGGTATAAGGCTCGATCCGCTTCTTTTCCTCGACCTCCTGGGGCCTCCTCTCCTCCGTCCTCTCCGGAGAGCTGACCCGGAGGGGAGCATCGTCGATTTCGACCGGCTCGACCGGAACCTCCATCGGAACCGGCCGGGCGACCGCTGGCGGAGGCGGAGGTGGGGGGCCCGCCGGCGGCGCCGGCCCCCCCCCCCGCGCC
>CAXTNS010000840.1:0-2661 GCA_964245465.1 uncultured Thermoanaerobaculia bacterium | reverse complement strand
GGCTTGGAGGGCGCGGGTGAGGGGCCGCTGGGAATTCCCTCCACCCGTGCCCGCGTTCCGCATCCAGGGACCACCTCCGGTCCCCTCCCTCTGCTAGGATTTCCGGTCCCTATGGATAGCATCTCCGTCCGCGGTGCGCGCGAGCACAACCTGAAGAACGTCACTCTCGAGATCCCCAGGAACAAGCTGGTGGTCATCACCGGGGTCTCGGGTTCCGGCAAGTCCTCGCTGGCTTTCGACACGCTGTTCGCCGAGGGGCAGCGGCGGTACGTCGAATCGTTGTCGTCCTACGCCCGGCAGTTCCTCCAGCAGATGGAGAAGCCGGACGTGGACTCGATCGAGGGGCTTTCGCCCGCCATCTCTATCGAGCAGAAGTCGGTGTCCAAGAACCCGCGCTCGACGGTGGGCACGGTGACCGAAATCCACGACTACATGCGTCTGCTGTACGCGTCGGTCGGCATCCCCCACTGCCCGAGTTGCGGGCAGACGATCCGCCCGCAGACGGTGCAGCAGATGGTGGACCGGGTCCAGGAGCTGCCCGAAGGGACTCGGCTGGTGATCTACGCCCCCTATGTAAGGGGGAAGAAGGGGGAGTACAAGAAGCAGCTTCAGCAGATGGCCCGTGAGGGTTTCCTGCGCGCCCGGATCGACGGCCAGATGGCAGAGCTAGGGGGCGAGCCGCCGAACCTGGACAAACAGAAGAAGCATTCGATCGACATCGTCATCGACCGGATCGTGGTCAAGCCGGGGATCGAGAAGCGCCTGGCGGACTCGATCGAGACGGCCCTTAAAGTGGCGGGTGGGCTGGTGGTGCTGGCTCCCCAAATTGGGGATCAGTTCGCTGCCGAGGGGACGCTGTCCCAGAACTACTCCTGTTCGGAGTGTGGCACGAGCCTGACGGAGATCACGCCGCGGCTGTTCTCTTTCAACAGCCCGTACGGCGCCTGCCCGACGTGCTCGGGCCTGGGCACGCTGATGGGCGTCGATCCCGACAAGGTGGTGCCGGACCCGGACCGGTCGATCCTGGCCGGGGCGGTGGCGCCGTGGCCGGAGGGGTCGAAGTCGTGGCGCCTGAAGATGGTGGAGACGCTCTCCAAGGCCATGGGGTTCTCGCTCTCGACCCCATGGAAGAAGCTGCCGGCCGAGGCGCGGCGGGTGATCCTGGACGGCAGCGGCGAGGAGGAGCTTTCTTTCAACCTCTCGGGGAAGAAGTCGAGCTACTCGTGGACTGGAAAATTCGAGGGCGTCATCCCCATGCTGGACCGGCGGTACAAGGAGACGGACTCGCCGACCATCCGCGGGGAAATCGAGAAGTACATGTCGGTCCACCCCTGCCCGACCTGTGAGGGCCGGCGGCTGCGGCCGGAGGCCCTGGCGGTGACGGTCCACGACAAGGCGATCGACGAGCTGTCGCGCCTTTCGGTGTCGGACCTGCGGGCCTGGATGGGCATCCTGCCCCTCGACAAGCGCGAGCGGGCCATCGCCGAGAAGGTGGTGACGGAGATCCAGGACCGGCTCTCCTTCCTGGACGACGTGGGGGTGGGCTACCTGACGCTGGACCGCTCGTCGGCGACCCTTTCGGGCGGCGAGAGCCAGCGCATCCGGCTCGCGACCCAGATCGGCAGCAAGCTCATGGGCGTGCTCTACGTGCTGGACGAGCCGTCGATCGGCCTTCACCAGCGGGACAACGCGCGGCTCCTGGCGACGCTTCAGGGCATGCGCGACCTTGGGAACTCGGTGCTGGTGGTGGAGCATGACGAGGAGACCATCCGTGCCGCCGACTGGGTGATCGACCTGGGGCCGGGCGCCGGGGTGCATGGCGGCGAGGTGGTGGCCCAGGGGACGGTGGACCACATCACCAAGGCCCCGGAGTCGCTCACGGGCAAGTACCTGACCGGGGTTCTGGAGGTGCCGGTGCCGGGAGAGCGGCGGCAGGGGAGGGGCGAGCTGGTCATCGAGGGAGCGCGGCAGAACAACCTCAAGAACCTGGATATCGCGTTCCCCATCGGCGCCTTTACGGTGGTGACCGGGGTCTCGGGCTCGGGTAAGAGCACGCTGGTCAACGACATCCTCCACAACGCGCTGGCGCGGCACTTCTACCGGGCGTCGGAGAAGCCGGGCGAGCACCGGCAGATCGTGGGGCTGGAGCAGCTCGACAAGGTGATCGCCATCGATCAGAGCCCTATCGGGCGGACACCGCGGTCGAACCCGGCGACGTACACGAACGTCTTCAATCCCATCCGGAACCTGATGGCGATGACGCCCGAGGCCCGGATGCGGGGTTATGGTCCGGGGCGGTTCAGCTTCAACGTTCCGGGCGGGCGCTGCGAGGCGTGTAAGGGCGACGGGCAGATCAAGATCGAGATGCACTTCCTGCCCGACATCTACGTCACCTGCGAGATCTGCGGGGGCAAGCGCTACGACCGCGAGACGCTGGCGGTGAAGTACAAGGGCCTGAACATCGCCGAGATCCTGGAGTTGCCGGTGGAGCAGGGATACGAGCTGTTCAAGAACCTCCCCTCGATCGCGAGGATCCTGGAGACCCTCTGCGAGGTGGGGCTCGGGTACATCCGCCTGGGCCAGCCGGCGACGACGCTCTCGGGCGGCGAGGCGCAGCGGGTGAAGCTGGCCCGCGAGCTGTGCAAGCGGCAGACGGGGCGG
>CAXTNS010000839.1:1642-2667 GCA_964245465.1 uncultured Thermoanaerobaculia bacterium | reverse complement strand
TGCCTGAAGAGGACTTGCACCTCTCTGAACGTGAGCGCTCGCGGGCGCACTAGCCAGGGATTTCAATCCCTGGTGGGGCGGGGGCTCACGCATCTTCGCCCGGCCGGCCTCGCCAGGGATCGGTTTGCGAAGGAGACGGATCAGAACGGAACGGATCAGATTGGCCAGCGATTGAAATCCCTGGCTACCCACGGTGATCCCTGGCGGGACCGCCGGGGGGAGATCACTCCCCTTTCTGAATCGCCTCCAGCCGCGCGGCCACGGCTCCGCTCACCTCTTCCGTGCTCGTTGCCGTCAGCGGAATGTTGAAGCTCACACTCGTGGCTCCAGGCTGCAGCGTGGTGACTTTTCCGCTCCCGGGAATCCCGATCGTCACCGAGTACCGAAGCGGTTGCGAGGCCGTGATAGTGCCTTGGATGGAGGGCGCGCTCGCCTGTACCTGGGCAACCGAGTAAACGCTGTTGAGATCACCCGTGAATCGCAGGTTGTTCGTGTAGAGGTAGTAGGTGGTGACGGGATAATCGCTGCCATAGTTGGGCGGGCGGCCGTAGAACACCACCAGTGTGTAATTTGTTGGCTGGACGATGTAGGTCCCGTTGGAGAGAGTGACCGTAATGGTGACGTTACGGAGATTCGGAGTAGATCTCGGCTCTCCGTTGTAGCTGATCTCAAGCTCACCCGTAGGCATGGCATTGATCCTTTCTGGCAGTTTCCGTGGAAGCTCAGGAATCCTGAGCTATAGAGGGACTGCCGCGAGGCAGAGGTCTATCTCAGCCTCGCAAGGATCTGGAGCGGCCTTGATCACTCCAGGTGCTCGTCCTCGCCCTTCGCCTTCTCCATGGCTTCCGGCTCCAGCTCTTCCGCGCTCCGGTTGAACCAGATGAACACGCCCCAGGCCGCCAGCAGCGCGGCCGTCGCGAAACCGATCATGGAGGCCTGGGGCAGGTGCGCGGGATCGTCATGGATGAAACGGAAGATGGCGACCAGGGTCTCGATCGAGAGGGAGACGATGACCACGATCAGGA
>CAXTNS010000839.1:0-1632 GCA_964245465.1 uncultured Thermoanaerobaculia bacterium | reverse complement strand
ACGCGAGAGGAAGCGCCGGACCCGGGTCGGTGCGCTCATGTGCGCTTCCCGCAGGACCTCCTCTTCGTAGATCGTCTGCCCCAATTCGAGCGCGGCCACCGCGATGGTCAGCAGCGCGATGGCTTCGAGCACGGCATTGAACCGAATTCTCAGATCCGGACCGCCGCCAAGGTCGATGCCTTGCCAGAGCTCCAGGACGGCGAAGACGATCAGAGCAATCCCACAGCCGTAGAAGAGCAGACAGATCGCCGAGTATCCGATCGCGAAAAGGGCTCGAATGATCCTCATGGCGGCACCACGCCGTACCGTTCCTGGAGGAGTTGCGCGTGGTACCGCACGTGTCCGGCCAGAATGTAGACGAGGGATCTCACCGAGATCGGATTGCCATCGGCCGTGCCGATCCGCCGCGACGCCTCCTCGTCCAATGCACGGAACAGGGCGGCGTGGCTGCGCCGAAGGCCCTCGAATTCCTCAAGCATCTCCGCCAGGGTCCGGCGGCCGTGCTCCCCCATCGCCGCATAGGATTCGAAATCCACACCGGGGAGCGGCTGCGTCTCCCCTCGGGAGAAGCAATAGGCCCGGAATCCCAGGACCCGCTCGACGTCCACGAGATGGCCCACGACCTCCCTCAAGCTCCACTTTCCGGGCTCGTAGCGGAACCCGCCCCGCTCCTCGGGAACGCCTTTGAAGAGCGTCTCGAGATCCCCGGGCTGCTCTTCGAGGAGCTTCAGGACGTCCTCGTCCTCTCCGACCAACGAAATGTATTTCTCGTAGTAGGAGATTTGCTCGGACGGAGCGGGCCGTTGCACGGTCTCCCCCTCACCAGACGTTTCCGGCCGAAACGGACGGGTTCTCCGGATGCTCCTCGGACTCGATGGAACGGAGCAGTTCCGCCGGGCTCTCCGCCACCTCCAGGGTGCTCCCCGAAGCGAGAAGGACCAGGCTCCCCTCCTGCGGCGCCCCTTTGACGCGATCGAGGATTGCGGCGATCTGTGCTACCTGGAGGTTGGCGTTCTTGCCTTCAAGGGTCGTTGCGTTGATCCAGGCCATAACCGAAGGGTATCACGGGCCTGGACCCGGTTATCTCAGCCCTCTCAGCCGTCCCCATCGTCCTCGTCCTCCTCCTCGCCGTCTTCGTCCTCGCCATCCTCCCCGCGCGGCCAGGTGTTGAACACGAGGACCTCGCCCTCGACGAGGGCCTGCTCGAAGAACTCGCGGTCCTCCTCGTCCTCGCCGTAGCTCTCGCTGTTGACGATCGCCCCCTCTTCGAGGGCCTCCACGGACCAGCCGTACTCGTGGATCAGGTCCTTGGCGCGTGCTTCCGCCTGGTAACGGTCGCTGCCGTCGCTCCGGATCCAGCAGTTGACGTAGGCGCCCCCGGAGTCGTGGAACTCCTTGGCGTCAGGGGTTGGAACGGCGAGAAAAGTGAAGAAGAACATCGACATGGCGGCCCCTCCCTGTAGGCAATCTCCCTGTAGACAACCAGGAAGATACCGCAATCAGGTGCCCTCGCGTCGAGAGAACGTCCGCCTATCTCCTCACCGCCTCGCGCAGCCGCTCCACGTCCCGCACGGGGGGTTGTCCGAACAGCCTCTTGTACTCCCGGCTGAGCTGCGAGGCGGTGAGGAGATA
>CAXTNS010000838.1:0-2670 GCA_964245465.1 uncultured Thermoanaerobaculia bacterium | reverse complement strand
CATGGGGGGAGATTGTAAGGTTGAAGATGCCAGGAACCAGCGACTTCAATCTAGGTTTGGAAAAGCGCTGCTTCCAGAATGCCCACCGCCCCCTCCAACTGCTCCTCCCGGATCGTCAACGGCGGCACGCTCTGCGCCACCCGGCCCTCGGGTCCTCCAGCGAGTAGGAGGACGCCCCGAGCCCAGGCCTCCAGCATCCATTTTTTCGCCTGCTCTCCGGAGTGGAAGGAGACGCCCCAGAGGAGACCTCGGCCTCGGACCTGTTCGACGGCGGGGAAACGGTCCGGCCAGGATGCGAGACGGCGGCCTAGATCCTCTCCCAGGCGGGCGGCCCGCGCGGAGAGGTCCTCGTCGCGGAGCACATTCAGAACGGCCAGGGCGGCGGCGCAGGCGAGAGGATTGGCGAGGAAGGTTGCCGTGTGGCGTGCTTCTCCGGGAGTCTCCCAGCAGCGGAAGAGATCCCGGCGGGCGATTACGGCGGCGATGGGTAGCCCTCCGCCCAGAGCCTTGCCGCAGCAGAGGACGTCCGGACGCACTCCCTCGTGCTCGACCGCGAAGAGGCGGCCCGTGCGACCGAAGCCAGTGAAGATCTCGTCCGCGATCAGTAGCGCTCCATGACGGCGGCAGAGGTCGGCGATCCCGGCGAGCCAGCCGGCGGGTGGGATCAGAACGCCTTCACGACCCACGATGGGTTCGACGATGACGGCTCCGACATCCCCACGCGTGAGGATCTCCTCGATCCTCTCCAGACCACAACCATAAGGAAGGCGTCGAACGTGGCCGTGGAGATGAGCAGCGAAGGGGCTGCGGAACTCGTCCCGGGAGGTGACGGCGAGCGCTCCCAGGGTCATGCCGTGGTAGGAGGGCTCGAAGGCTAGGACGCCCGGCCGGCCCGTGGATCCCAGGGCGGTCTTCAGGGCGATCTCGACGGCCTCGGCCCCGGAGATGGAGAAGAAGACCCGGGGATCATCTACGGGTGCGATCTCGACGAGCCGCCGGGCGAGCTCCACCCGCAGGGGATGGGCGTGGACGTCCCCAAGCCCGTGGAGCAGCCGGCCGGCCTGCTCGCGGATGGCTTCCACCACCCAGGGATGGCGGTGCCCCACGGCTGCGACGCCGAAGCCCGAGGTGAGGTCTATATAGATGTTGCCGTCGACGTCCCGGACGTTGGCGCCGCGGGCCTCTTCCCACAGGATGGAAGGCTCGCCGCCGAAGAGGGTGTTGACCCCCGGGGCTTCCAGCTCCCGCAGGGCCTCGGACAGCTCGCGGGAGCGCGGCCCTGGAGGCGGGACGGCGATCTCGGGGAGGAGGCCGCCGAAGGTCACATCTCCCGCCGGCCGGCGAGCGAGCGGCCCAGGGTCACCTCGTCCGTGTACTCGATGTCCCCTCCGACCGGCATACCGAAGGCGAGGCGGGTGACCCGCGCGCCCCGCGCCTTGAGCAGGCGGGCCAGATAGAGGGCCGTCGCCTCCCCCTCGACGTTGGGATTGGTGGCGAGGATCACCTCCTCGACTCCTTCCAGGCGTTCGAGGAGGCCGGGGATCGCCAGGCGGTCCGGTCCAATCCCCCGGTGGGGCGACAGCGCGCCCATCAGCACGTGATAAAGGCCGCGGTACTCGCCCGTGCGCTCGATGGGTTCCAGGTTGAACGGCTCTTCGACGACGCAGATCCGCGCGCGGTCACGCCGCAGATCCGAGCAGTACCGGCACGGGTCCACGGCCGTGATGGCGTTGCAGACCGAGCAGTGGAAGAGCTTCTCCTTGACCTCGACGATGGCCTGCGCCAGCGCCTCGGCCTCCGAGGCCGGCACCTTGAGGAGGTAATGGGCGAGACGGGTCGCGGTCTTGGGACCGATGCCCGGCAACCGGGCGAGCTCGCCGATGAGACGCGCCAGGGGGTCGGACATCGACTCCGGCGAGGGTCAGAACAGGCCCGGCAGGCTGGCTGCCATGGAACCCATCTTCCCCTGCATCGTCTCCTCGACCTTGCGGCCCGCTTCGTTGACGGCGGCGACGATCAGGTCTTCCAGCATCGACGGATCGTTGGGGTCCATGGCCTCGGGGTCGATCTTGCACCCCACGAGCTGCTTGTGGCCGCTCATCTTCACGGTGACCATGCCCCCGCCCACGCTCGACTCGACCACCAGTTGGTTGAGCTCGCGCTGGAGGCGCTCCTGCATCTCCTGGGCCTGCTTCATCAGCTTCTGCATGCTGCTCATATCGTTTCAGTCCTCCGTATAGCTTCCCTGCTCTTCGACGGCCTCGACCCGGCTGCCTGGAAAGATCTCGAGCACCGCCTGGACGGCCGGGATCTGCTCGACCTGCTGAACGCCCGCGGATTTCGCCTCCGCCGGGGCCGCGGCCTTCGGTACGCTCGTCCCCGCGGCCACGCGCCAGGAGGTGCCGGGACCCCAGACGGACGCCAGCGACTCCTCCATCACCTGCCGGTTGGCCTCCTGCCGGAGACGCGAATCCAGGTAAGTATCTCCCGGCGGGACCGTGACGAGAAGGAGCCCGTCCTCGAAGCGGAGATCCTCGGCGGATTCGAGATAGCCGGCCAGGGGCGGACGCCGCTTGCTGACCTCTTCCAGAAAGGCGCGGATCGGATCACTCGGCCGCTTGGGCGCGGCCATCGCGGCTGGCGAGGCTGCCTGCGGAGGAGGCGCGGGCC
>CAXTNS010000837.1:0-2672 GCA_964245465.1 uncultured Thermoanaerobaculia bacterium | reverse complement strand
CATATTGAAGGGTGGCAATAGGAGTGTATTTCCGTACTGTGTTGACTTCTTGCAGTCGGGAGTGGAAAAAGTTATAATGCCCTTTACCAATCCAGATTCGATCACGCTAAAGAAGGAGGGTCGCGAATGTACCGTCCCAACTGGTACCCGTTGTTCCTCTTATGCCTCATCTGCCTTATCGCTGTTCTCGGCTGCCAGCACAATGGAGAAAAAGGATCGCCGGCCACGAGCAAGGCCGTCGTGGACGAGGCCCGCCAGGCGGGCCGCGACGCCGCGTCGCTCCCCGGCGCGGACGAGGATTACTACCGCGACATGGACAGCGGCGTGCCCCTGACGCCTGCCCAGGTCGTCGGACGCAACAACTGGGTGGTGTGGACCGCGGGGAACGACCGCCTGTGGGACGTCCTCACGGTCAATAGCGTGGGGTCCTTCGATCTCCTGAAGACGATCTCCTCCCACCCCTACAAGGATCCGAAGCTCCCGCAGTTCGGCCGCCACAACCGGTGGAAGCGGCTCGGCCTGGTCAACGAGCCCTGTTTCGAAGAGGCCAAGGGTCCGGACCCGGACCGCTTCGGCCTGTGGCTCGACAAGCGGCGTACCGGTCCCGATTGCCCGCCGGATCCCTTCGAAAACGAAGCCAAGTACCCGGGCATCAAGCTCGGAGCGCGCGGCAAGAACCTGCCGGCCGGCTCCTACTACGGCTGGGGCACCGGCATCGTGGGTCTGCGGCTGTTCCCGAATCCGGCCTTCGACGAAAAGGCCGCCAAGGAATGGGATGCGGATCGCTTCTACAACGATCCCAAGTACTACCAGCGCAAGGACCTCGTGCGGCCTTACCGGGTCGGCATGTCCTGCGGCTTCTGCCATGTCGGGCCCAACCCGGTCCATCCGCCCGCCGATCCGGAAAACCCGCAGTGGGCGGACCTGTCGTCGAACGTCGGCGCCCAGTACTTCTGGATCGACCGCATCTTCACCTGGGATGCGGATGAGACCAGCTTCCCCTACCAGCTCTTCCACACCTCGCGCCCGGGCGCCCTCGACACCTCCCTGGTCTCCACCGACTACATCAACAACCCGCGCACGATGAACGCCATCTACGATCTCGGCGCCCGGTTGGCGCAGGGCAAAAAGTGGGGCAAGGAAGATCTCGTGGGGGGCGAGCGGGACAACAAACAATTCAACGACTACGGCCTGCTCCCCGACCTCTTTCAGCCGCCGGGCACCGTGCGGACGACGCGCGTGCTCAAGGACGGCGCCGACTCGGTCGGGGCCTTGGGAGCGCTCAACCGGGTCTACATCAACATCGGCCTCTTCAGCGAGGAGTGGCTGCGGCACTTCAAGCCGTTGACGGGCGGCCAGCCCATCTCGCCGATCGAGGTCAAGGTAGGGCGCGCGAATTCGAGCTTCTGGCAGGCCAACGAGGCGCAGACCCCCCACCTCGCCGAATTCTTCCTGGCCACCACGGCGCCGCATCGGCTCCAGGACGCTCCCGGCGGCGCGGCCTTGCTGACCAAGGACCAGGCGCAACTCACCCGCGGCAAGGTGGTCTTCGCGGAGACCTGCGCGCGCTGCCACTCGTCGAAGCTCCCGGCGTCGGTCGCGGGGCTCGGCCCCGACGGCTGCGCGGGTCCCGGCTACCTCGACTGCTGGAACAAGTACTGGGCGGCGACCAAGACCGACGAGTTCAAGAAGCAGATGCGGGAGATCGTCCTCAAGGACGATTTCCTCAAGGACAATTACCTGTCGAACGAGACGCGCATTCCGGTGACGCTCCTGGAGACGAACGCCTGCAGCCCGCTCGCCACCAACGCGATCGCCGGCAACATCTGGGACAACTACTCCTCGCATTCGTACAAGACCCTGCCCTCGGTGGGCACGGTCACGGTCCACAATCCGTTCACCGGCGAGCCCTGGCAGTACACCATGCCCGCCGGCGGCCGCGGCTACACCCGCCCGGCCTCCCTGCTCAGCCTGTGGTCGACCGCGCCCTATCTGCTCAACAACACGGTGGGGCTGTTCAACGGCGATCCTTCGGTCAAGGGGCGGATGGCCGCCTTCCAGGACGGCATCGAGAAGATGCTGTGGCCGGAGAAGCGTGACAAGGATCCGGTGCTCGGCGACAAGGTGCCCGGCCTCATCGACCGCACGACCGCGACGAGCTATATCCGGGTGCCGTCCGGCTACGTTCCCGAATTCTTGCGGAAACAGCGCTTCCTGGCGGAGCGGCTGACTCCGGCGATCCTCGGGGAGGGCGGCATCGAGATCGGGCCGATCCCCAAGGGGACGCCGATCAACCTGTTGTCGAACGTCAACCTCCGGCCCGACAACCAGAGCCTGGGCGAGAGGCTGGAGCACGACAAGCTGCTCGTCGATCTCCTGGTAACGGTCAAGCGCGCCCTCAAGGCCTTGCCGCCCGGCGCCACCGACGAGCAGGCGAGGGCGGTGTTCAAGGAGGCGCAGTTCAAGGGGAAGAGCCTGGCCGACCAACTGCTCGGTCTCAGCAAGTGCCCGGACTTCGTGGTCAACCGCGGTCACTACTTCGGCACCGACCGCTTCAAGGAAGAGCCGGGTCTCAGCGATGCCGACAAGAGGGCGCTGATCGAATTCCTGAAAACCTTCTGATCGAGCTTCTCAGGGGAGGTCAGCTTGGAAGAGGAGTACGAGTACATCGT
>CAXTNS010000836.1:486-2685 GCA_964245465.1 uncultured Thermoanaerobaculia bacterium | reverse complement strand
CACCAGCAAATGGGTGAGGAAGAATAGGACGGCGCTGAAGAGCAGGCCGGCGAGCGGCAACAGCAAGAGGGATTTTCTCGTGGAGGCCAGCTTGAACGCCGGCAGGGTCGAATATTCGATCGTCCAGGGGGAGCCCGCGAGGTCGAGCCCGCCGAAGGCCCGGAAGCGGGGATAACCGCGAGGTTTTTCCTGGATCCTGGCCGAGCGGTGGAGGAGGTTCTCCGGCGAGGGGACGGCTCCGGCGAAGACCTGGAAGGCGACGACCGGATTGGCTTCCGCGCGCAGGATGCCCCGCAGCAGGTCGTCGGCCCGGAACGGGCTGTAGACGAAGCCCAGCAGGGCCGACTGGCGGTCCGCCACGGTCGCGAGCGGCACGCCGTGGCGGTAGACGGGGAAATAGATCAGGAATCCGGCCTGCTTGTGCGGATCGACCTCCTGGACCAGCGTCACCTTGCCGGTGGCCGCGGGCTGGCCCGTGTCCCGGGCGCGCTCCATGGCCGCGCGGCGCCTGGGCTCCGTGAACATGTCGAACCCGAGGGCCGCGCGGTTCCTCCGGTCGAGCGGCTCGAGGTGGACGACCGAATGGCGTTCCGGACGCCCGTCCCTCTGGGAAACGATCCGCAGGGAGAACCCGACCCCGCGGACGCCGGGATACCGGCGCGGGAGATCAATGGGATCGAAGAAGGCGTGGAAGTCCTCGCGGCTGACGGACTCGTCGACGGCGAACAGGCCGCTGGTGGCGCGCAGCAGGGAGATGTAGCCCTCCATGCGGTTCTCGATCAGGACCTGCGTCCTTTGGACCGCGCTCTGGAACCGCAGCCCGTCGCGGGCCTCGGTCGTGCGCAGGCCGGTGTACGTGGCCGCGGCCGTGAGCGCGAGCGACAGGCCCAGCACGAGGTAGGGGATCCATGAGAGGAGCGGCGTGTGCGCTCGCGATTGCAGGCTCGGATCCGGGCGGCTGGCGTTGACGGGGATCTCCTCTGGGATCTATCGAGGAGATTCTATCCTTCCAAAGGCCCCAAGCGGCGGGCGATGACGATCGTCCGGTCATCCGCGAACGGCACGCCGCGGGCGAAGCCCTCCAGATCCCGCTCCAGGACCTCCGCCAGGGTGCAGCAGGCTTGGTCGCGGCCGGCGGCACAGGCAGCCTTCAGGCGCTCCAGGCCGTACTCCTCCTCCGTGGGGTCGTTGGCCTCCACCAGGCCGTCCGTATAGAGCACGAGGAGGTCCCCGGGGCCAAGCACCGTCTCGCCGGCCCGGTAGGGCGCCTGGGGGAGAAGGCCCAGGGGGACCCCGGTCGTCCCAAGCTCATGAATGGCGCCATCTGCCCTCAGGAGGAGCGGTGGGTTGTGCCCGGCGTTGGTGTAGCGGAGGCGTCCGGTCGCCGTCTCGATGATGCCGAGGAACGCCGTGGCGTACTTCTCGGGCGGCGTGCGGCGGTAGAGCAGACGGGAGAGGCGGGCGCAGATCTCGTCCGGCGGCAGGCCATCTTCGATAGGGCCGGACGACAGGGCCTGGAGCGAGACGGTCAAAAGCGACGCCGCCATGCCCTTGCCGGCCACGTCGGCCACCATGAGCACGCACTCCCGGCCGCCGTCCCGCTCCACCACCTCGTAGTAGTCGCCGGACACGCCCCGCGAGGGGATGTTGCCGCCGTACAGCTCCCAGCCCGGCACGTCCGGCAATCGGTTGGGGAGCAGGGCCATCTGGATGCGCCGGGCGAGCGCCAGCTCCGCCTCCAGCCGCCGCCGCTCGGCCGCTTCCAGGGCCAGGGCAAGATTGCGAATGTGGAGGGCGGCTACGGAAGCCAGCGAGACGAGCAGCTCCAGGTCCTCTTCCGAAAACTGGCGGACCCCGGCGCGGGATTCGAGGACGATCAGCCCCAGCGTCCCTTCCGGATCGAGCAGCGGCGCGGCCGCCAGGCTGCGGATGCCGGAGATCCGCATGCTCATGGCGGCGGCGAACCGCTCGTCCGCCTGGACGTCGAACACGAGCGCGGCCATGCCTTTTTCGGCCACCTCCCGCACCAGGCTGCGGGAGAACGCGAGGTCCTCCTCACCGCCGAGCGTGGAGCGCCGGGCCGCGGGCCGGTATCCGCCGTCCGTCTCCCTGAGCAGGATGGCGCCCCGGTCGGGCCGCAGGTGATCGAACGCCCGGTCGAGGACGCGTTCTGCGGAGAGCGCTCGGGTTGGCTGGTCG
>CAXTNS010000836.1:0-476 GCA_964245465.1 uncultured Thermoanaerobaculia bacterium | reverse complement strand
AGCTCCAGCAATTTCTCCAAGGTGAGAGGGCGGCCGAGGGCTTGATGAACCTCATTCAGAAGCTTGAGACGCTCGGCATAGCGCCGCAGCTCCGCCTCATTCGAAGCCGCCGGAACGCTCTGCCGGTCGAGCATCTCCGAGGCCCGGTGAAAGATCGTGCCGTCGAGGAAGTCCTCCTCCGGCTCGGCAGGGCGGACCGTCGCCGGAGCGTCGCCTAGGACCGTGATCACACTGTTGGAGATCGTAATGACATCGCCCGGCCCAACCGGCGTTGGCCCCGCGATCCGCTGGCCGTTGAGGAGCGTGCCGTTGCGGGACCCGAGATCCTCGACCATGAGAGCCGTGCCCGACCGGTACAGCCGAGAGTGCCGTCGGGACAGGAAAGGATCGGCGAGAGTGAGGTCGGCGTCCAGCGCGCGACCGATCGTGAGAGAGTCGCCGCGGAGGGTATGGTCGAAAGGAGCGCCCTCGGCGGG
>CAXTNS010000835.1:1374-2686 GCA_964245465.1 uncultured Thermoanaerobaculia bacterium | reverse complement strand
GCTCCCGCTGGTCCTGGCCGGCGACCGCGGCATAACGGCCGTAGAACGTGTACTCACCCGGCTGGAACGGACACCAGGCCGATCCCGAGGGACGGCGGCCGCCGCTACCAAAGGCACCGGCGAAGACCGCCGGGTCGGCGGGATTGAAGGACGGTGTATTGCAGGATTCGATGTGCACCAGCGTCTCGCCCTGGGCAAATTCCTCTTCCGCGCTGGAGTAGACGTAATCGCCCCAGAGAATGTTCCGGGTATCGGCGACGCCGCCCGAGAAGTAACCGGCCGAGAGGGGGAACAGCAGGTTGCACTGCGTCACCGAGTCCACCGTGACGTAGCCGCGGGCGACATTGTCCCCATAGCTGGCACCCAGGCAGCCGCCGTACGCCGGAGCGTTGGTGCCCGTGTGGGCCGCGCGTAGGTTGGTGAGTCGGAAGTTGTCCAGCACGGGGTTGGTAAAGGGCGCCAGGCAGGGACCCGAAGCATTGCTGAAATCGAACTCGGTCGGCCAACCCGGTGTGAATGGACCCGTATACGGGTTCACGTTCGCCCCCTGGGTAGCACCGAGCGGCGGGCTCGGGCTGATCGTGTCACCCGAGTCGACACCGCGGTCGGCGGTGACCGGCAGGATACCGTTGAAGATATCCCGCAAGCTGAATGTCTGTACGTCATACCCCGTCAGGTAGACATCGAAGGCCAGAGTCGGCATCGACTGGTCCGTCCAGAGCGTGACATGAGCCAGCGCGGCCCCCGCGGATGCGTTGTTCACGGAAAAAGTCGTGTTGATACCCTTGGCACTGTTGAGGTCGACTTCAAAATAAGGAAGCAGAAGCGTCGCCGCCGGCACATCGTAGAGATCACAGATCTCAGCGACGCCGGGGATGCTACAGAGGAGAAGGCCCACAAACGCGAAACCGCCTGCGACTTTTCTCACATCGTCCTCCTTTGCTGAAGGTAAGATCGAGTCGTTTATGCCATTATAGCTTAAATGGCGGCATCCTGTGGAGAGTGGAGAAAGAGCAGCGCCGGACAGGCTCTTTGCCCGCCCGGCTTGGGAGGGATCACTGGGAGTGGGGGATCTTACGGGATGAAGGTGACGTTGCTCGGCTGGCAGGCGCTGTCGAGCTTGATGGCGTCGAAGCCCACGCCGAACCGGCCGTCCGATTCCATCAACGTCGTCACCCAGGCCTGGGCGATGGCCGGGTTGGCCGCCGGATACGAAACACCTGAGACCGTCGTGTTCAGGTTGAGGTAGATCCAGCCGAACGTCTCGCTCGGCGCAGGATCGGAGCCGATCACGTTGCCACCCTGCAGGCTG
>CAXTNS010000835.1:0-1364 GCA_964245465.1 uncultured Thermoanaerobaculia bacterium | reverse complement strand
CTGCAGGCTCACACGCTGGGCTTCCAGCGGGAAGCAGGTCTGGGCGCCGCCGAGCGGCGGAGAGATCACGTCACCCGTGAAGCACAGGTCCTGAGGGTTCTCGGACTCGTCGAAGGCCACCACATCAGTCTGGTTCAGCGGGAACCACGCCGGACCGTCCGACGTCGAGCAATTGTACGGACCGTTGACGCCCGTCGGAATCGTCTTCGAATCGCGCCAGACGATCAGGTCCGTTCCGCCGGTGAAGGTGCCGCCGTTGATGAACCGGCTCGCGAGGGTGGTCGGCAGCGGCTCGCGCTGGTCCTGGCCGGCGACCGAAGCATAACGGCCATAGAAAGTGTACTTGCCCGGAGCGAACGGGCATTTGTTGTTGCCGTCACCCACCGAGGGGGTCGGGCAGGACTCGATGTGAACCAGCGTCTCGCCCTGGGCGAAGTTCTGGGCGTCGTTGACGTAGTAGTAGTCGCCCCAGAGGATGTTGCGGGTGTCGGCGATGCCGCCCGAGAAGTAATTGGGCGAGCTGGGGAACAGCAGGTTGCACTGCGTCACCGAATCCACCGTGATGTAGCCGCGGGCGATGTTGTCGCCGTAGGCCGCACCCAGGCAGCCGCCGTACGCCGGAGCGTTCTGGCCCGTGTGAGCCGCACGCAGATTGGTGAGACGGAAGCTGTCCAGCACCGGGTTGGTGTAGGCCGCGACGCAGGGACCCGAAGAGCCGCTGAAGTCGAACTCGGTCGGCACACCCAGGGTGAACGTACCCACGAACGGATTCACGTTCGGAGCCTGCGTGGTCCCGAGCGGCGGGCTCGGGCTGTTGGCGTCGGAAGGGTCGGCGCCCCGGTCGGCGGTGCGTGGCAGGTTGCCGTTGAAGAGGTCCCGGACGCTGATCGTCTGCACGTCATAGCCCGTCAGGTAGATGTCGAAGTCCAGGGTCGGAATCGACTGGTCCGTCCAGAGGGTGACGTGCGCGATCGCGGCGGCCGGGGCCGCGTTGTTCACGGAGAACAGCGTGTTGATGCCGTTATTGACGTTGTTGTTGCTGAGATTCACCTCAAAGTACGGCAGCAGCAGGGTCGCCGCCGGCACGTCGTAGAGGTCACAGATCTCGGCGGCGCCGGGGAGGCTCCAGAGGAGAAGGGCCACAAATGCAAGAAAGCACGCGATTTTCCTCATATCGTTCCTTCCTTAGCTACAGACAAGAAGAGTCTCTTGTCTGTTAGAACTTTAAACCAAACGGAAAGAAACGCAGAGGAAGGAAACGCCGGGCAGGCTTGAGCCTGCCCGGCTTGGGAGGGACAATCTCGGGGATCTTACGGGATGAAGACGACGTTGCTCGGCTGGCAGGCGCTGTCGAGCTGAATCGC